>JAHIGH010000165.1 GCA_018900295.1 Patescibacteria group bacterium
AACATATATTTGCTATGTTTATTATATACCCCTCTGCTTTCAAAATGCGAAAATATAATACCTAACCCTCCTCCGCTAAAGCTACGGAAGGGCACGGCGATACTTTGACTTGTGCCTTCGAAGCCTATAAGGCGAAGAGGCAAAGCTACGGAGGTATATGCCAATTATTTGCAAATTCAAAGCGGAGTGGTATATAATATCGCGTGGAAAAAATTTATATAGATTGCCATGCTCGTTTGAGGAGGCTTCACAATGACAAAATATGCACGCGGCTTGACACAAGGCTAGCTATCCTGTATTCTACATATATTCTTTCGGGGGTTTGTGTAAGTCAAAATCGGTAGTAAATCCTGATTTAATCGGGAAAACTCTACGAGTCCGCCAAAGGCGGACAGGAACCGGTGGGATTCCGGTAGCGACCGTAAAGTCGGGATGAGAGAAAGAAATAAAAATATTGCGTACCCTGAAAGGGGTATTTTTTGTGGTATGTTTACAGGAATTATTACAAATATAGGAAAATTCATAAGGAGAACAAACCGGTTTTTTATTTTTCAGGCGGATGAATCAGTGTGTGAAAAATTATATTCCGGGGTAAGTATAGCTGTAAATGGTGTTTGTTTAACTGTTTGCAAAACGACACCTAAAAATTTATTTTCAGTTACGGTCATGCCCGAAACTATCAAAAGAACGATGCTTGGCAACTTGAATGAAAATGATTTTGTAAATTTGGAACTACCTGTGACGGCTGAAAATTTTCTTGCGGGACATATTGTGCAGGGACACATTGACGGTACAGGAATTTTAGAGGATATCGTACTTAAAGGGGATAGCCGGTTTTTAAAAATAACTGTTTCACCAGAATTAAATAAATATATTGTCGAGAAAGGTTCAATCGCCATCAACGGCATATCGTTAACTGTTATTAAAGCGGAAAACACGTATTTTACTGTCGGGATTATCCCATATACATGGACACATACAATGCTCCGGTATGTAAAAATCGGAGAGCAGGTTAATTTGGAAAACGATATCATTGCTAAATACGTTGATAAGCTACTCGCCTTACGTATTCCTTGTCAGTCAAAAAAGATACACGACAGGCCAGTTTGACACATAATAATTGGAATGAAAAATGATGCGTAATATGTTTGGGTTATTGAAGGAAGGAAAAATATGAAACAGTTAAAACAGCATAAAATTGCTATTATAAGCAGCGAGTTTTGGAAAGATATAGTTGAAAGTCTTGAGAAGCATTGTATTTTAAGTCTGGAAAAAAACGGAATACAAAAGGAGAAAATTGATGTTTTCAGGGTTCCGGGATCTTTGGAAATACCAATCATTGCAAAAAAAGTAGCACAAAAAAATATATATTCCATCATCGTCGTATTCGGAGTCATTCATAAGGGTAAAACATATCATTTCGAGTTAATATCCAACGAATGCGCCAGAGGATGTATGGATGTATCGCTTCAATATGAAATTCCTATAATATATGAAGTTTTGTCTGTGTATAACATAAAAGATGCCAAAGACCGTGCGGTTGATAATAATAAAAATAAAGGAGTTGAGGCCGCAAAGGCAGCCATAGAGATGATAAATTTAATCCAGAAAATATGAACACATTCGCGACGATAACACAAGGCATAGAAGAATTGAAAAAAGGTAAAATGCTTGTTGTATTGGATAACCTGAAACGGGAAAACCAGGCGGATATTGTTTTTCCGGCAGAAACAGTTACGCCTGACAAAATAAATTTTTTGATAAAAGAGTGCGGTGGAATGATATGTGTTCCTATTACAAAAACCAGGGCGGTTGAGCTCGAATTACCGCTTATGGTGTCTCAAGAAGAAAATACAGAAAAATTCAGATGCAGCTTTGCTGTAACAGTTGATGCAAAGGGAATCAAAGATTACGGTATTTCAGCTCAAGACAGATGCCTGACCATACAAAAAATCGTAAATTTAAAAAGTAAGCCCGGGGATTTCATCCGCCCTGGACATGTTTTTCCGATTGTTGCCAAAACAGGCGGAATTCTTGAAAGGGACGGGCATACAGAAGCGGCAATTGAGCTTGCTGATCTTTCGGGTTTTGCACATGCAGGTGTATTATGTGAAATTTTAGATAAAGATGGAAAAATTATGCGTTTACCGGAACTTATTTATTTCGCAAAGAAATTTAAGTTAAAAATGATACGTATTGATGATCTGATTGCATATAGAAAAAAAATTCCGAGATTAAAGGAATTAAAATCCGGGTCAATTATCCAAAAAGCGAGTGCTTACTTACCTACCGCTTACGGTAAATTTAAGATAAAAGTTTATAAAACAGTTATCGATAATTATGAGCATATTGCATTAATTATGGGTAACATTAAAAGCGACGAACCGATTATTACAAGAATTCATTCACAATGTCTTACCGGAGATACACTTCATTCCCTGAAGTGTGACTGCGGCGAACAACTGTCTACGAGTATGAAAATAATTTTTGAGCATAAAAAAGGTATACTTCTTTATTTAAATCAGGAAGGCCGGGGAATAGGATTGATAAATAAAATAAGGGCATATGCCCTCCAGCAAAATGGATTTGACACGGTTGAATCTAATAATCAACTTGGTTTCCCGGCTGATAATAGAAGCTACGCAGTCGCGGCTGATATTTTGAAGGATTTGAATATAAAAAAAATAATTCTTCTTACGAATAATCCTGAAAAAGTTAAAGGACTTAAAAAGCATGAAATAAATGTTGTAAATACAATTGCACTTGAAACTATTCCTCAAAAATATAATAAAGAGTATCTGTCTACTAAAAAAATAAAATTGGGGCATTTGCTTTCCAAGGTTTAGGAGTTTGTTTTAAAATAAGTAATATCAAATGACACAAGTAAATACAGAGGATGTATTTTTTTTGAAGGAAACCTTGCGGTTGGCGAAAAAGGGGGCGGGGTGGTCAAATCCTAATCCCATGGTTGGCTGCGTCATCGTTAAGAACGGTAGGATTATTTCGAGAGGGTATCACAAAAAAGCAGGAGAGGTTCACGCGGAAATAGATGCGTTAAATAACGCTAAAACAGATGCAAAAAATGCTACTCTCTATGTAAATCTCGAACCATGCTCGCATTACGGTAAAACTCCTCCTTGTGTTAATGCAATTATTAAAGCCGGAGTTACAAGGGTTGTTTGTCCTTTTATTGACCCGAATCCAAAAGTACAAGGAAATGGTATCAGGATTTTGCAAAAAGCAGGCATCCAGGTAATTACCGGAATACTTACAGAAGAAGCAAAGAGGCTTAATGAGGCATATTTAAATTTTCATATAAAAAAACGGCCATATATTGTTTTGAAATTTGCAGTAAGCCTTGACGGGAAAATTGCTACAAGATCAGGTAATTCAAAATGGATAACTAACGAAAAAGCACGTAGATTCGCAAGGATTTTGAGAAGTAATTATCAAGCTATTCTTGTTGGTATTAATACAGTTATTACGGATAATCCGCATTTAGATGTACAAATAAAAGGTAAAAAAGATCCGATACGAATAATTTTGGACTCCAGGCTTAGAATTCCTTTAAATAGTTATGTATTGAAAGATAATAATGTATTAATAGCAACAACAAAATACGCAGATAAGAAAAAAAAACAACAGCTAATTGAAAGAAATATTCCTATGGTTGTATATAATTCTAAAAAAATTCAATTAAAAGAACTTTTAAACGATTTAGTGAAAAGAGAGATTATAAGTGTTCTTGTTGAGGGTGGAAGCGAGGTGCTTGGAGATTTTCTGGATAAGAAATTAGTTGATAAGGTGTATGTATTTTCCGCTCCTATTTTAATAGGAGGAGAGAAGGCAATCAGTGCTATTTCGGGAAAGGGTGTGAAAAGTATTTCCGAGGCTGTTAAATTGAAACAAGTAACGCGCAAATTTTTGAGTGATAATATACTGACTATGGGGTATGTTTATTAAAATATTCAAGCGTTTCTTTTTCGTCTTTTTTAATTTGTTTGATTAATTCTCCTTTTGAAGCAAATTTTTTGGTATCACGAATTTTTTTTAAAAGCTTGATGCTGATCCATTTTCCATATAAATTGACGTAATAATCAAAGATATAAGATTCCGCGTGTACTTCGGTTTCATCAAAAGTTTTGGCAATGCCGACAAAACTAAGCGATCTATACCATTTATTATTAAATTTTGTATTTGAAATATATATACCTCTAGGCACGATTTTATGTAAGCGGAGATTGGCTGTCGGAAAACCCAGTAATTTTCCCCGATTTTTTCCGTGAATCACCTTCCCCCAAAATTGATATATCATATCTTTGTATACTATATTTCTCTACTTTCAAAATTTTCATTTTAACTTCAAGTGTTGGAGTTTTAATTTTGTGCTCCCGGTGAGATTTGAACTCACAACCTACTCCTTAGAAGGGAGTTGCTCTATCCAATTGAGCTACGGGGGCATAGGGCTTCTTGTTACAAGTCCTTTGCTTCAATTCTAACAAACCCTGTAGAGTAATTCAACCAAGGTCAAGGAGGTCGTTCAGGGTTTGGCAAAACTTTTATTGTTCTAACGAAGTGACAATATCTGCATTCCGTTGTTATAACGGTCTGCCTGTCGGCAGACAGGTCGCTTATGCCCGAAGAATAATTCTTTGTCGATTCATGAACAGTTACATCGAAAATAATTGACAAACTTTATAATACTTCGTATAGTTAGAATAATATGATTCACCGTTTTTTCGGGTATTTAGTAAAAAATCAGGTTTTATTCGCGCTTTTTTTGATAACGGCAGGCTGGTTATTACTTCAAATTAGAGATATTATTTTTTTGGTTTTTCTTTCATATATTATAGTATCTTCTATTGTGCCATTAGTTGAATATTTACAAAAAAAACATTTTCCTAAAACATTGGCGGTAGCGATCCCCTATTTTGGGATGGTTCTTGCAATATTATTGGTAATTGTTCCATTGGTACCATTTGTTATTTCACAAATTCAATCCCTGATATCCGGATTTCCTATTTATCTAAAGCAAGCTGCTCAAGTTTTTGGTGTATCTATAGATACGATACAAGTTCAAGCGTATTTTGCCAATGAATTAAATTCATTAAGCAAAAATGCGCTTATTGTAACAACAAAAGTTTTTGGAGGTATCTTTTCCCTTCTGACAATTTTCATAATAACCTTTTATTTATTATTGTATTATGGAGATTTCAAGATACTATTTTCGAGGCTTTTCCATAAAGATAAAAGGGACTCTGTTTTGGCAACTCTTGATGCTATAAACTATAAACTTGGTGCTTGGATGCGAGGTGAATTTTTATTAATGTTCTTTATCGGTCTCATGTCCTGGATTGTACTTACAATTCTTGGGGTGCCTTATGCTTTGCCTCTAGCATTACTGGCAGGAATATTGGAAGTTGTTCCTACTTTAGGCCCGACTTTATCAGCTGTACCTTCAGTAATTGTGGCTTTTACGGTTAGTCCTACATTGGCTTTAACTGTTATTATTGCCTATATCGTTATTCAAATGATCGAGAATAATTTTTTGGTTCCTAAAGTGATGGAAAAAGCAGTTGGTCTCAATCCGGTTGTTATAATTTTGGGAGTAATGATAGGAGCAAATTTAATGGGTGTAACAGGGGCATTACTTGCCATTCCTCTTATCTCCTTTATTTTGGTAGTTTTTAAAAGTATAGAGCAAAAAGAAACGCCATAATTGTTATTTTTTTGCTACAAGGAGTGTCCATGGAAAAGGATTTTTTAGTGTAATAATGTAAAAATATTTTTGAAGTAATGTATTTATTCCTCGTTTTGACCAGTGTTGGATGTGTTCTATGTCATTGCCCCATCGTGAAATGTTTTTCGCACGTAAGAAGTTCGCCAGCATAAACCAAGGTTCATGCGGAACGGAGATAATACAATTAGTTTTGGTAACGCGTTTAAGTTCGCGTAGCGCATTTTCAGGGTGTTCCAGGTGTTCCAGAACTTCACAGCAGATAACCAAATCAAAAGAGTCGGCTTCAAACGGGATGTTGTATATGTCTCCATGTTTAAGAGATAGACAAGGATGTAATTTTTTACCGATTTCAATCGCACGTTTGGAGAAATCAATCCCCGTCAGTTTTTTGCCTATCTTTTTCTCGCGTAATTTTTCCAGTATGAATCCTTCTCCACAGCCGACGTCAAGAATTGATTGAGGCTGGAGTTTGGCAGCTTGATTCAATAGTTCTTTAAGAAAATTCTTGATAAGAAGTCTTTGTATTGGGTTTTGGGTGGTGTGCTTGTTGTAATTATCTGTTGACAGCATTTTAAAATATTCTGATGATTTTTTTGTGAGCGGGTGAGGGGAATCGAACCCCTGACATTCTGCTTGGAAAGCAGATGTTCTACCGCTGAACTACACCCGCCGATAAATATTATTATAGCATAAATATAAGAGGTTTGATCAAGTTTGGTAGTTTTTGTCCAGGTTTTGTCATCGTTCTTTTCAGTAAATGTATACAAAGTGTCAAGCAAGAGTGTGTAAAGAGTTATATAAATGATATATGAATATGTGGACTGTAAATAATGGGAGGAGAAAAGCAGCATATGTACGTTATTTAGTTGGTGAGAAGAATAATTCTCCTCCGGAAGGAAACCATCCTCCATAAGAATATGTAATAGATATAAAAACCGCAAAGCGGTTTTTTTGATTAGGGATATAGCGGTATACCCAACTGATTGTATTTTGAAAGGGTATAACTTCTTCTAAGCTGATTTTGCAACATAATTTGTAGGAAAAAGTTGCAAAATACAGTAAGAAGAGTATAGTTGAATAAAATTGATGTTTTAAGTAGAATATGGATAAAGGTGTAAGCAGCCGTGGTGGTGGAATGGCAGACACAAGGGCCTTAAGAGCCCTCGTCCGTAAAGGGCGTGAGAGTTCG
>JAHIGH010000166.1 GCA_018900295.1 Patescibacteria group bacterium
ATGTGCTACAATAGCCTCATATATTATGAAAAAAGTTAAAATTTTGAAAAAAAACCAAATCCCAAAAACGTACCTGACTATTAACAACAAGCATTACCGTGCTATAAATCCACAAAAAGCTCTTATAATCGCACGGAGGCTAAGTAATGGAATAGGGGAATACAAAGTTCACGTCGTATATGGAAAAAAACAAATCTCGAAACGCAAAAAAGAAATTATAGAAAACCTAGGTAAATACAAGTCCGCTAAAGAAGCTAAGAACGCAATTCTGGCATTTCTGAATAAAGACCTGTGGATTGCCTCTAAAAATTAATCTGACCCATTAAATCTTGCCACTGATGGAAATATTATACCGCTCTTTCTGGCTTCCTCTACTCTTCCTTGATATTCGTCCGCTCCTATCTTTGCCTGGCCTTGCATTTCTATAACCGCGCTATATAGTTCTTCTTTTAAAATATTTCCATATCCTATAGTCCTACTTAAATTTCCATCTTCGCTCATTTCACCACCAGATTTTATTTTCTTCTCCCCTAAAACCCCATCATAAATTCTACTTTTTCCATTGAACTGTTTAAATTTAATCACATCCCCCTTTCTTGTATTCGCCTCTATTAAAGTAGAAAATATATTAGTTTTAATAGCGTCTCCTTTACTACCGCTTTTTTTTGTTTTTTTAACTTCTATTACTTCATCTGGTGTAACACGCACCACCGATACATGTCCTTCTACCGCTTTCTTAATAAAATCTTTTCCTGACTTTGCCTTAATAATTTTCCTGGGACATTCCCTCTTCTCTACCATATTCTTTACCCTCTTTTATGAACAATATGGAAGTATTCTACGCTCCTATTGTTGACCCTACTTGACAACCCAATGATAACAATCTGACTTTTTTCTGACAAAAGATAGGCTTTTATGGGCTAATTATCCGTATTTTTTCTTCAGAAGCATTAATAAAAAAGAAGAAATAAAAGCTATTATGTTTGTAACATATATAAAAGGATCAGCCTTAATCAAACCATAACTTGTCCAAAACACCGCATTGGCCAAGCTGATAAAAATGGTGAACCAGGCAATATCCTTAGTCTTCTTATTTTTATATGAAGTCAATACCTGTGGAATAAAAATACTGGACGCAGTGATTGCTCCCAACAAACCCAATAATGATGCAATACTAAAATTTTCCATAATTAACATAATTTCGTAACAAAAACGAGGCTATTTTTTCAAAGACTCTTCTAATTCCCGCAGCCTTATCGAGGTCTTTAACACACTATCCGGCTGTAGTGAAATTGAATCAATCCCTTCCCTCACCAAAAATTCAGCAAAATCCGGAAAGTCCGAAGGTCCCTGACCGCAAATACCAACAGGCAAATTTAGCAAATGCGCTTTGTGTATCAATGTGCGGATAAGACTTTTAATTGAATTATTCCTTTCATTGCCTATATGTGCGACAATTTTAGAATCACGGTCAAGCCCAAGCGTTAATTGCGTCAAATCATTTGAACCGATTGAAAAGCCGTCAAATAAGGCAGCGAACTCTTCTATTTGAAGTATATTGGATGGAATCTCAGCCATAACCCAAACATGAAGTGCCTCATCCAGCTCTGATTTTATATTGTGCTTGTGTCTCGCGTTTTCAACCTTTTTATGCGGCAAGCCATTTTTTTCCATTACCTCCAAAACCCTCATACCCTCCTCAGGAGTACGGCAGAACGGTATCATTACCTCAAGATTATATAATCCCATTTTTTCCCGGACAATTCTAACCGCCTTGCATTCCAAGGCAAAAGCATCCTTAAAATTAGGGTCATAATAACGGCTCGCTCCGCGCCATCCTATCATAGGATTTTCCTCAACCGGCTCATACTCCCTGCCACCCAGTAAACTCGCATATTCATTGGTCTTGAAATCACTGAATCGCAAAGTAACAGGCTGTGGATAAAATGCAGCCGCGATAATACTTATTCCGAAAGCTAATTTCTCAACATAATAATCAACTTTATTCTCATAACCTGTTGTCAATTCATCTATTTGTTTTTTAACTTCCTTATCTGTTATCTTTTCATAATTTAACAACGCGTTAGGATGAATTTTGATAAAATTGGTGATAATAAATTCCTCTCTCGCCAGACCTACTCCCTGGTTTGGAATAAAAGAATTTGTGAAGACAAATTCCGGATCGGCTACAATCATCTTTATCTTTGTTTTTGGAGCTTGAAAATTCGCGATATCGGTCTTATTTATTCTGTACTCCAATATTCCTTCGTAAACTTTTCCCCGTTCTCCTTCGGCACAGCTTACTGTTATATCCGTACCGGTCGGTATTACCTCTGTCGCGTTTCCGCACCCGACAATAGCCGCAATCCCCAGCTCCCGTGACACGATCGCCGCGTGGCTTGTACGTCCTCCCGAATTCGTGACTATCGCGCTTGCCATTTTCATAATCGGTTCCCAATCCGGATCTGTCATCTCCGCGACAAGTATCTCTCCCTGTCGGAATTCATTCAATTGGCTTGGATCTTTTACAAAACGCGCCTTCCCTTGCCCTATCTTTGATCCGACTGCTGCGCCTTCCGTCAACACCTTCCCATGCTCTTCAAGCACGTAATCCAAAAGAACAGTCTCGTCCTTTCTTGCCTGTACTGTCTCCGGTCTTGCTTGTACGATATAAAGCTCTTGACTCAACCCATCATATGCCCATTCCATATCCATAGGCCTTTTATAATGATCCTCAATAATTACGCCCCATTTTGACAACTTGAGGATTTGTTCATTATTCAACACAAAAGTATTACGGTCAGCTTCATGCACAGGAGCTTCCTTCGTCGGATTCGTCCCTTCATGGGAGTAAATCAATTTCTTTTTCTTAGAACCCAACTTTTTATTGATTATACTGTCATATCCTTTTTTGAGCGTCGGCTTGAAAACCATATATTCATCAGGCGTTACTACTCCTTTGACTACAAATTCCCCAAGCCCCCATGATCCATTGATGAGAACTATCTCACGAAAACCGCTGTCCGTATCAAGGGTGAACATCACTCCGCTCGCGCCGCGGTCGCTTCTCACCATTTTTTGCACCGCAACGGACAATGCAATTTTGAAATGATCAAAATTCTGATCAACCCTGTAGGAAATAGCTCTATTGGTAAAAAGCGAGGAAAAAGCTTTCTTAATTGCTTCAAGCAGATTATGCTTTCCGCGTATATTCAAATACGACTCTTGCTGTCCCGCGAATGAAGCGCTTGGAAGATCTTCAGCGGTTGCGGATGAGCGCACTGCTACATCCAATTCCATTCCTGAAAGATCAAGCTCCTTGGCAAACCGTGTATGCGCGCTCAAAATTGCATCTTCAAGATCAGCTGGAAATTTCGCGGACAAAATAAGTTCACGCACTTCAAGCCCTGCTTTCTCAAGCGCCCTTATATTATTGGTATCCAGTCCCTCCAATATATCTCGTATTTTCTTATCAAGATTATTTTCATTAATAAAATATCTGTAAGAGTATGCTGTAACTGCAAATCCGTACGGAACCTGAATTTTTTCATGTGGAAAAGTATCATTTTTAGCCTTAGTCAAATTCTGATACATCTCTCCGAGATTGGCATTTTTCCCTCCAACCAAAGGTATATCGTCCTTACCAATCTCATTAAACCACAATATAAACTCCTGATGCTTATGTTCCATCTACACCAATCATATCAACAAAAGAAATCTCAATACAAGAGGTAAATAAATATACCCCTCTGCTTTCAAATTGCAAAAAGTATAATACCTAACCCTCCTTCGCTAAAGCTACGGAAGGGCACGGCGATACTTTGACTTGTGCCCTCGAAGCCTATAAGGCGAAGAGGCAAAGCTACGGTAGGTACATACCAAATTTTTGCAAAATGATTGCGGAGTGGTATAATTCACCTTACGTATGTCATCCCGAGCGAGGAACGAGTCGAGGGATCTCATACCCAAAGACGTTACATGCAGAGCTGTGGTATGAGATTCTTCGACTTCAGTCGCCTGATGCGACTTCCGCTCAGAATGACAAGTGCGTAAGGTAGGTAAATAATTCAGATTATTTTGCGGTTACGGTTACACTTGAAGAAGAAGAATTTCCGGCAACGTCAAAGGCTGTAGCTTTATATTTAACTTTAGTTCTTGTGCTGACAGTGTACATACTACATGAATATATTTTGTCCATTGTCGGACCGGCAATACTGCAAATTTGATTGTTGTTTCTATAAAATACCACCCTTGCTACCCCCGTATCATCATCCGCGTTAGCAGTAACTTCTATATTGTTTTTCCGCGATACGGTTGAACCATTTACCGGATAGGTGATCGAAACCGTTGGCTTGATCGCATCACTTAATACCGGTGTAGGGGTAGCTGTTGCTATCGGTATAGGCGTATTGCTTGGTGTAGGAATTATATTAATAGTTGGAGTCGGAGTTGGTATGGGTGTAGAAAAAGGACCCGCGCCTGACACAGCTTTATAGGCATTAATTCTTCCCCATGTCCAGTACTTACC
>JAHIGH010000167.1 GCA_018900295.1 Patescibacteria group bacterium
AAATAGCAATTTGAGGGTGCTGCCAAAGAAATTTTGGGGTTTTGTCATACTTTGGTTCAGTCGCGTATTCATCCGCTTCGGCGATGAAATATTTGCCTTTGCCAAAATGACCGGGCGCGCCAAGAGAACCGACGCAACCGGTACCGATAACAAATGAAGGATCCATACGATTTTCATGTAGTATTGCCGCCAACATTCCGGATGTCGTTGTTTTGCCATGAGTACCGGCAACTGAAATTCCCCTGAAGGATTTATTGAATATTTTTCCTTCCATGAAGACACCCACCGCTTGTCCGTGTGTCAATACTTCAATTCCCAGTTCTTTTGCTTTCTTCACCTCAATATTATCCAATCCTCCATGCGCGCCTGTTGTGATTACTAAATCCGGCTTGGTGATATGAATAGGATCAAATCCTACAAACGGAATAATTCCTGCCTTTTTCAGGGCTTCGTCCGTGATAAATTCTTCATCAATATCGGAACCAGTCACAGTGAATCCCGCTTCTTTGGCAATAATGGCAAGGGGTGTCATACCGACGCCTTTGATGCCAACGAAATGGATATTTTTCTTTTTCATAAATTCTTATAAAATATTTTGTATGGTGATGTTAGAAAATTAGGATGTAACGCCATTATCCTCTTTTTTTATTTTGTTTACCCTTCTCTATTTTTATATTCAAGAATGTCGATGAGCTTATTGCCCAGCTCTTATAGCTAAGTAGATATACTAAGACAAGCATTGTCGCTGTCTGGAGCGACATAATATTGAAATGGTATTTACTTGAAAGATATGAAAGGGCAAGAAATCCAATTGAGAGAAAGAATAAGAAGTTAAAAATCTCTAAATCCGTGCTGTAGTCTTTTGCTTTTTTAGCGTCAGGCTCTTTTGCCTGATCTAAGGTATAATTAAAGAATATACTAAAATCATTTTTACTAATTGCCTCTTGCCCCTTTTTATAAAGTTCATCACGTTTTGCTTTCATTACCGCTCCAATCTTTTCTCTGTTACTTACTTGCCTAACAACTTCTTCGCGTACATACGACATCACCCATACTATGGTAAGTAGTGAGCAGAAAATAGAAGCGATTAAGAATTCTTTAGAAAAATTTTCAATAAGAAGGTAAATGGCACCAGCGATACCTACGACCAAGGTTGACGTTGTTCGCAAGTGGTCGAGTTTTGTCATCTGGAGTTTAGATATATCGTCGATTGCAGACCTCAAAAACTTTCTATTGAGATTGCTGTAATCCTGCATATTTTTCACGATATATTCTTTTTCTTTTTCATTCATACGTTTTCCTCAATCATTTTCATGGTGTCGTTGCCGAAAATATCGACTACCTTCACCGCTACTTTACGCCGTCTGTTAATTGCATATTTATTACTTCACTACCCGGTCTTTATGAATTAATACTACGTCCGATCCCCTCGCTTTTCGTAATAAAAAGTCATCTTGTACGCGTTGGTGACGTTTATTTTTAGGCGTTCCGCCATACTCCGGCCCAAGAAAGTCTATTTGTATCTTATCTTCGCCTTTATCGGTGGTGACAGTTTTCACAAACGAGAAGGTTGTGCCTTCTTTGGGCTTATATCCCCTCTCTTTCAGCAACTCTAAAATTGTCGCGTACTTTTTCTCGTCCACAATCGCCGGATTAACAACAATATCAATATCTTTGGATCCGATATGCTGAAAACTTACATCTTTACTTTGATACTCTTTCAGGAGTAAATACGGAACCCAACCGCCAACTACGACTAATCCTTCTCTATATGAACCCAGCGCCATCATCAACTCGATCAAGTGCGATAATGACACGTCTGCGATATTTGAAACGAATGTTATTTTGGTTCGATCATCCAGTTTGTTTTCCATAGTTAAAACTTTAATTTTTCTTCCCGCAGGTGTTGCGCTTGTTCTTCACCACGCGCCGGATTATTAAATAAATCCATATATAACTGCACATTATTTACGATGGGTATATCCCCCACTATTTTACTTTTAATTTGCTGCGTTTTGTAGAAAACTCCCTTATCATAGGGCACATAGATTTCAGTGTTTCCCCCACTCTGCACCTCTTGCAGATTGAGTGCTGTTTTCCATGTTTCAATATCTGCAATGCCTTGCGTGTAGAATTGTACTTTTGATAGTCCCCGGATGAACGGAGTTATTAAATCAGCTCCGGTAAAAAATCCAAGCGCATATTGTAGCTTTTTCTGTTGACCAACCCTTAAGACCGCATTAAGCACAGCAGTATAGTCCTGTTCATAACTAAAAAGGGTAAATTTTTGCCGGCGGTAGGTTGGATATATATTTTTCCATGCGTTAAGTAAGGCAGCCGGATCTTTAAGCTGTAGTTTTTCTTCATCGTTCCAAAAAATAAATTCTTCTTTCAGCATTGCATCAACGACGCTATATGTTTGGCCGATGCTTACCCTGGTTTCTTGTGCCAGTGTGTTACGCCGCCATGTTCTTTTTGGCTCAAGGAGTAATGCCCGCGTAATACGACTTGAAATGGGTGCGAAAAGATTTTTAAGTGGTGGTGTGGCGCTAAACGGGTTTCTCTCAACAATTTTTTCAACATAGAAATCGTTCTGATTAAGGTAAAAATTCCCCGCGAGGTCAAGATAGCCTACTCCTTCCTTTTTTAAGGCTTCCCGCGCCCGATCTCCTAAAAAGGCGCTTGCAACAAAAGGAATCGCTTTTTGTGTTTGTGCCAGTTGTTTCACTTGCGCCGCCGCTTCACGCATCGGGGCGATCCGGTCAGTATTCTTGACCTCTATAATAAAACGAAACTCCCCTTTTGGCGTTGTCATGGTAGCTTCTATATCAAAAATGTTTTTCACGGCTAAATCCGGGTTCTCGCCATACAGCCCTATAGGAGAAAAACCTTGTGGAAGAAGTTCCGGTAACCGCTTCATTACTAATGCTGATAAATCTCTTTCTTTCATAGTTTTATATTCCTCGGCGTACGCTGAAAATATACCATACTCCGAAAATAAATACAAGAGGATTATTATCTTTGATAAACTTTTTCATAGATGAACAATTACCATAGTTGCATCTATGCAGGTTTAATTATTAACTTTTTCTTCCTATAATTCCCATAAACTCACCAAATCTCTCTCCTTCTTTGCGAAAAGAGAAAAATCTGTCATTGTTGTCAGATGTGCAAATATTGCAATCTTCGATATTGTTTTTGGGAATTCCAACCGAAAGTAGTTGTTCTTTGGCAATTTTTGGTAAATCGAGAAAATATGAACCATTTCTTTCGTAAATATATTTTTTATTGAACAAATTCGCGCGTTCATTAGTTATAGTTATATTATAACAGCAAGAACGAATGCAAGGGCCTATACCGATTAGAACATTTACAGGATTGCTTCCGTTGGAAATAAGCTGGTTAATAGCAGCTTTGAGTGTATCGTTATATATGCCTTTCCAGCCTGCGTGTACTGCGCCTGCATACTTTTTTTGCTTATCAAATATGAGTACGGGAATACAATCCGCGCTCAAAACGGAAAGGTAAACATCCTTTTCCCGGGTAAGCAAACCATCAACTTCGTTAATCCTAAATCCCCGATCTTTTTGCGTGACCCAACGGATATTATTGCTGTGAATTTGGCGCATTTTAATGATCTGTTGGGGGTTTATTTTCAATGCTTTTGAAAAAAGTTCAAGCGAAATGTTTGAATCAGGATCGCCAGGCTTCATGCTGCCGAACTCGCGGGTGGAAAAGCCATGGATCAAATCATTAATTTTAGATAAATTTTTGAATCTGATAATATTATTTTTACCTGTAGCAACTGTTTTGTTAATCATTTTGGGATGAAAGAAACTTTATTTTTTGGAAGAATTTAATTTCTTTTTTAAGGCTTCTTTCACTGTCTCGTGTTCGCTCCAGGGCACTTCGCCTTTTCCATAATTCATGGAAGATTCATGTCCTTTTCCCGTGATTAAAACAATGTCGCCTTTTCCGGCCAGCTCAATACCTTGAAAAATCGCCTTTTTCCTGTCGGGAATTTTCAGTAAATATTTTTTATTAAACATGGGGTCTACTCCCCTTTCTATTTCTGAAATAATTTCTTCTATAGATTCACTGCGGGGATCTTCGGCGGTCAATATAATTAAGTCCGAGTAAACGGAAGATATTTTTCCCATTTCCGGTCTTTTG
>JAHIGH010000168.1 GCA_018900295.1 Patescibacteria group bacterium
CCTATGCGGGAAGACATGGTCTGTGAATACATGAAGATGATCACCCTGCCTAAAGTATACAACAGCCTCAAAAACCTCGAATATGAAGTCAAAGTACCGGAAGATATTGCCAAAAAAGCCCGCCTGCCAATCGAACGCATGCTGGAAATATCTAAAAAAGATTAATACAATACTTACGAGGGGTGGCAAGCGTAGGGATCCCAGTCGAGCGCCTGGACTGAGCGAAGCGAGGGAAGCCGTCGGACTGGGAAAACGCGAGACAGGCCCCCGAGTAATAAAAAAGATTTAATACTAAAAAAACTATCATGAACAAAAACACACTCATTAAAAAATACTTTCAAAAAAGCCATCTGCTAAAAATCGAGAATCCTCAATACCAAAAAACAGTAGAAACCCTTTTCAACTGGCTCCTGACCTCTGATCACGCGGAAAATGATATTACCGCCAAATTCCTCGACAATAAAACTATAAAGGCAACTATAAAAACCAAACAAGATATAATAGCCGCCGGAATAGAAGAAATAGAATATTTACTTAAAAAATATCCTGAGATTTCCTTCCAAAAAAAAGTTACTGATGGAGAAAAAATAAAAAAGGGAGACGAAATCGCGATTATCTCAGGCGACAATAGAACAATTCTATCTTTAGAACGAACTATACTCAATATACTGCAACGAATGTCAGGCATCGCCACCCAAACCCAGAAATTAACTAAATTACTTTATCCCGTCCATATCGCCCCGACCCGAAAAACTCCATGGATGCTGCTTGATAAAAAAGCTGTAGCTGCCGGCGGGGGACTGACACACCGGTTGAACCTATCCGACGGAATACTTATCAAAGACAATCATCTGCAAATCCTCAAAAACGAAAACAACTTGAAAAACGAAGAACAAACAGTAACCCATGCGCTCAAAATGATATTACCACAAATCACAAATACATCAATTGAAATTGAAGTAACCACCAAAGAGGGGGCAAATTCTGCAATAAAAACATTTTTTCATTCACATTGTCATTCCCGCGAAGGCGGGAATCCATTAAACTCAAATAACACTTCTCTTACAATCATGCTCGACAATTGGACAGCAAAAGACGTCCGAAATTTCATAAAAGAGGTAAATACCAATCCGTATGCTTCCTCTATTATTTTCGAAGCCTCAGGAAATATCAATGAATCCAATCTGAAACATTGGGCACAGACAGGTGTAGACATCATCTCCTCAGGCGCCCTCACTCATTCCGCAAAAGCCGCCGACCTGTCTTTATCAATCCTTTAACTTCTTTAATATTTATAATAAACGAGAAACAAATTTTCTCACGACTACACGCCACGAGGGGTGGCGAGCGTAGGTCTCCCAGTCGAGCGCCTGGACTGAGCGAAGCGAGGGAAGCCGTCGGAACTGGGAAAACGCGAGACAGGACCCCGAGCAATAAAAACTAAAAACTTGTTCGAACGAAATAAAAAAATTTACCAAGATGCTATAATATACCCATGAAAATTCCCAAAAACACCTCTTGGGAACAATCAGGCAAGTGGTACAACAAAATCGTCGGTACGAGAGGACACTATTTTCACGAAAATCTTATACTTCCCAATGTTTTGCGGTTACTCAATCTGGAAAAAAATAGCACACTTCTCGATATAGGCTGCGGCCAGGGAATTCTCGCCAAAAAAATTCCGCCAACTATCGAATACACCGGCATTGATCTGGCCAAAAATCTCATCAACTACGCCGGACAAAGTGACAAAAACCGCAAGCATATCTACTATATCGCCGATGCCACCAAACCCATACCTTCAGGCAACCGCAATTATTCCCACGCCGCTGCAATCCTGGCTTTACAAAACATTGAAAATGCTGCCTCAGCTATCCAACAAGTATCCTATTGCCTCCAAAATAAAGGAAAATTTATTATCGTCCTCAATCATCCTTGCTTTCGCATTCCAAGACAATCGGGATGGGGAATAAGGGAGAACCAAATACAATATCGCTATATCAACCGCTATATGTCTCCGCTCAAAATTCCGATCAACATGCACCCGGGAGAAAGACTTGCCTGCCGGCAGACAGGACCGTCAGAAATTACCTGGTCTTTCCACCAACCTCTTTCATATTACATTCAAAGCTTGAAAGCCAATGGTTTTCTCGTGGATTCAATCGAGGAATGGGTTTCAAACAAAACAAGTCAGGGACCGGCAGCCGGGATGGAAAATCTCGCCCGCTCCGAAATCCCCCTCTTTCTCGCCATTTCCTCTCTCCACATATCCTTATGACCTTAATCTCGACAAGCCTCAACATTTATTATTGCCGCGCTCCACATCTCAAAATAACTTTTGACAAACCGTGTCTACAAAGTAATTGCCTTTAATTACTATTATCATGTATAATCCACATTAATACACTTCTTTTGATAACTTACGACTTTCAGAACTACTTCTTAAAAATAGTTTTTGCATTGTTTCGTATACAGTTTGTCAGAGAAAGTAAAAAGAAGGGAGGTGACAAACAAAAATGGCAAAAAAACTATTTGTAGGAGGTATATCATGGGATACCACAGAATCATCACTTAAAGATTTTTTCGCGAAAGCCGGAACAGTAATTTCTGCAACCATCATCATAGACAGATACACAGGAAAATCCAAAGGATTTGGATTCGTAGAAATGTCAACAGATGAAGAAGCTGAAAAAGCAAAAAACGAACTAAACGGACAAAGCCTTGACGGTCGTTCTATAGTGATTAACGAAGCTCGCCCGCAGCAACCAAGGGAAAATAATTATTCAGGAGGAAACGGTGGTGGAAAAAACTATGGCGGAGGCAATGATAAACGAAGAGATTATAGAGATGATCGGAGAGGAAGAGATCGCAGAGGCGGAGGAGGATATTAAAGCTCCGATTAATTACACACCCTGATCCTGCAACGAAAAGAAGGTCATTTAAAAAATGATCTTGCTTTTCATATTTTTTACTTATTCCACAAAAGTAAGCGCTATACCCTTTTTTCCGGCGCGGCCTGTTCTCCCAATCCTATGGACATAATCATCATATGATTCAGGCACGTCGTAATTAATCACATGCGTTACATTATCAATATCCAAACCGCGTGAAGCCACATCTGTTGCCAATAAAATCCTTACTTCATTTTCCCGGAACGCCTCAAGCGCTCTCTGGCGCTGCCATTGTGTTTTATTACCATGAATTGAAGCAGCTTTAAAACCTTTATCAATTAATACTCTGGTCAACTTTTCAACCCCCCATTTTGTCCGGCCAAATATCAACACCTTATCAAAACCCTCTTTTCTTAAAAGATCATGAAGAATATCTTGTTTGTTATTACTCCCGTTTACCCGTATTATATCCTGATCGATATTATCAGCCGTATCTTGACTTTTTACACTAACTTTCACCGGATTTGTCACAAAAGTCTGCAAAATTTCATTTACTTTTTGGGATACTGTTGCTGAAAAGAACAAAGATTGTCTCTTTTCCGGTAATAATGAGATAAAATATTTTATGTCCGCGATAAATCCAATATCTACCATCCTGTCAACCTCATCAAGAACAACATTATTAAATATCGACAATTGCAATCTGTTCCGTCTTATCAGGTCTTTCAACCTGCCCGGTGTCCCGACGATGAAATTTGGCAGATATCGAAGCCTGTCTTCCTGACGTCTCATATTTGCGCCTCCTATACAAAGCGCTGCTTCCAAATTCATACCTCTGGAAAATATCCTGAATTCATCAATTATTTGTATCGCGAGTTCCCGGGTAGGTGTCACGATCAAAACACGCTCATTTCGATCATTAAATGCTTTATGGATAAGGGGTATGAGGAATGCTGCGGTTTTTCCGGTTCCGGTATTTGCTATCCCGATAACATCAAGCCCTGAAATGATATGAGGAATTGTCTTTTCTTGAATCATAGTAGGGGAGATATATCCGTGTTCATTAATATTTCTCGTCAAATTTTCAATAAGATTATAATCGGAAAAAGAAGATGTAGACGCTATTTGTTGAGTAACTGTTTCCTTAGCTTTATGAATAAAAGAATTTACATCAATTCTTTTAGACGATCCTCGCTTGAATCGATTAGAATAACCCCCTTGAGAGCGTCCAAAATCCTTCCTATAACCTGTCCTTTGTTTTCCAAAAGACCTATAATTTGATCTATTTCTAAACATATTTACTCCTCTTTCTAAAAACCTCAGGATTTACGCACTTCATTCCTGGCTCTTTTTACATACTGTCATTCCCGCGAACACGGGGACCACAAACTTTATTATCAATATTTACTCGCCTCTTACAAATTACAAAAAATATTGCTTAAAATAAGTCGCTTACTCGAAATACTGCGTAAACCTTGAACTTTTTACCAACGATTCTGCTTATTATCATTTCCCCGTTGAAAACCTCCTGTTCTGTTTTCTTGTGGTTTCGCTTCTTTTACAACAAGCGTTCTTTCAAGAAACTGTGTATTATTCAACTTATCCATTGTTATTTTTGCTTCTTCTGGTGTAGACATCTCTACAAAACCGAACCCTTTTCCCTGACCTGTGTATTTATCCATAATAACCTTCGCGGATAATACTTTACCGAATTGTGAAAAATGTTGTTCAAGCGCGGAATCTGTCGCGCTGTATGATAATCCTGCTACAAATAATTTATTTGTCATACTTTGCCTCCTTTCTTCTAAAGTTACATAATAATACAATAATATCTCTGCTTAAAAAGTGAAGTTATTTTATATAGAAAGAAGATACATGTGGATAAAATATAAATGTAGAGTATCTTTATCTTCGCTAAATAACCAAAACAAATGTAAGCAGAAGTACTATCGTATTATAATGCTTATTTTACTTAAATACTATCTGCGTCTGTAAGAAGCATACCATATTCTAACCCTATAATCAAGTCAAGCTTTTTTCCTGGAGAACTCTTTTGCTTTTTTTCCTGACGTTTCTCTTGCTGTTTTTCGTTTTTCGTCAGCTTTTGCTTTAATATCGTTAGCCTCAGCCCTTCTTTCTGCTTCCTTATCCTTTTTTTCCTGGCACCCCTCATTGGAACACCTGAAAATTGTAGTCGTTTGAGGAAAAAGAGACCCATCTACTCGTCCTGTTACCCTGCTAATAACTATTAATTTAAAACCACACTGAATACAAACGCGCTTCTTCTGATTCAACACGATTTATTATATCATATCTATCACTGCCTGCACAAGAACACCTCTGAAATTTCTTACAAATCCCCTACCGGATGTGGAGCTGACAGGACTTGAACCTGTGACCTTTTCAATGTCAATGAAACGCTCTAGCCAACTGAGCTACAACTCCATATTACTCTTTACGAAAGTTGCCTTATTCTATCATTCTACAAACCAAAATTCCAGATACGTTTCACTTCTCTATCTCCTCCGATTGCTTGAATAGAATTGTCCAAACTTGAGTTACCAATCCCAAAGATATTCCTAGCTTTTCCCCCTTTTGTTCTATAACCTTCATTTTTTCCTTTTCCCTTTTATCATCACGTATAGACAATTTATCCCTTTTTTTAATCTCTCCGATTTTTCCCATACAACTGATTCTCTTCTTCAAAAGCGACAAAATTTGGTCATCAATTTGGTCTATTTTATTACGTAAAACTATTAATTTTTCACTCATATATACTCCTCTTAAATCATTTTACAAATAGCGTATAATACCCGAGTCATTTATTTTGCCTCAATCATTTTTGCAAAATCAATGACGAGCGGTATAATTTTCCTGACTTATAAATACCAATGATTTTGTATGTTAATACGTTTTTTTTCAAAATATCGGAAAGGAATTTTTCCTCAATTTCTTTATTCGTTTTATTTTCCAAGTCTACCCAAAATTGGTATTCCCAACTCGTCGCCGGTATTGGCCGCGAGTCTATTTTGATCAAATTGAACTCCGCGTTTGAAAATTCCATCAAAATTTTCGCTAGCGTTCCTGGCTTGTGCGGAACAGTGAACATAATTGATGCCTTATTTCCGGAAGCTTCTGCTCGCATTGCGGATACAAAAGCAAATCTGGTTATATTAAATTTTTCGTCTCCGATATCCCCTGCCAATATTTTTAACTTTTGGTTTTCAGCAAGCTCCTCACTCCCTATCGCCGCGACTCTTTTATCATTGATCTTAAGGATTAAATCTCTTGCGCTTGCCGTACTATCAGTCTGTTGTATAACAAAATTATGCTCTGATACATACTGCCTGCATTGCAAAAAAGCTTTTTGATGTGAATAAACTTTCTTCACATCCTGAAGCGTAGCGCTTTTAAAGCCTACAAGAAACAGGCGTATTTTTAAATAAGCTTCTGATATTATCGTCAAGTCTTCCCTGAATAAATAATCCATATTTTCATGTATATTGCTTGTTATTGAATTTTCAATTGGCAATACTCCCAGAGCCGACTTATCCCTAAGAGTATTTTTTACTATATCGGAAAAACTATCACAAGCAATAATCTCATGCGTGTCAACAAATACTTTTTTAGTAATATTATGGCTATACGAACCTTTCGGCCCTAAATAATAAATTTTATTCATAATGCTCTGATTTCAATAAGTGACTGGATAGTATCCTCAAGTACTTTCTTTGCATATATATTATAATTGGACATGTCAATTAATAACTCATCGGAAATATTCATCAAATTAAATGACTCAAATAACGCGCTGGCGCCTGGTGTATCAATAAATGTCGGACGAATATCCTGCATTTGCGCGCTTTTTCGAATTAATTGAGAAAAAAACTGTGATCTTGCGGCCAGGATATCATGTTCGGAAGGACTTATTTCTGTGACTTGTAATCCTATCTCTGCAAAATATTTTTTAACCTCCATATAAATCTCTTCTTTACAACCGGCATTATACATCACCACTGGAAGTCCTGACACTTTCCCCTTCATATTAAATGCTGACGGCCCGAACATTGGATGTGTTGCTATTTTTTGTATAGATTTCGGCAACAATTTCTGCATAATTTGTACGGGATACGACTTTACCGAACAAACATCCATAACAATACTATTTTCCTTCAGGTAGGGAAGCATTTTCCGGATCACTTCTTCAAATTTACTGATAGGTACGGCAGGAATTATCAAATCTGCGTTCTTAACCAATTCTTTTAACGTTTTTACGAAATTTATTCTTGCTTCTGTTTGTGCTTTTCTAAAATGAGGTGAGTAAACCGTGACCTTCAATCCTTTTAAAAGCTCATTACAAAGAAATTTTCCGAACATTCCGTAGCCTATCACACCAATTTTCTTTATTGACAAAAGGGGAGTACCGCTCATTTTTGAATGTTACCTGAAAGGTTTTTCGCTGTCAACTAATCCGCTTCCTTATTTATCCCGTCGAGGTTGCCACAAATCTCTCATTGGCTTGACTGAAGCTGGTACCATGCTCCCTGGTTTTATCCCAATAACCCGCTTTTTTCTTACTCTTTCCTTTAACTGTTTGCAGCCATGATTTTGAATCTTCAACCTTTTGCCTTGCCTGCTTAAGCATAACAAGCATCCATTCAAAAAAATTTACGTAATATTTTCCCGGATTTGTAGGTACGTACTGAACAGCGACCAGTCCGAATTCTACTTGCAATAATTTTGTTGAAGAAGCTAATTTCCTTATTTCAGCCATTATTTGCTGAATTTGCCTGCCTTCCTGCATAACTTCACTATATGAGCCTCTTTCACCAAATCTCGCGATACTCTCATAATACTCTCTGTGATAATCCATGCCTGGTTGAATTTCTGCATTTCTTTTTTTCTTAGAAGATTTTTTTTCTGAAGAATTCTTTGTGGATTTATCCTGCTTGAACAATTCAAACACAACGCTTTCATTCACTTGTTTTTCTGAATCATTCAATCCGGGGAGTTGATCTAAAAAATCATCATTAGTTAAATTTACTTGCTTCCTTAATCCTTCAACAACTTTATCAGAAAAACCGCTTTCACCGATTTCGCATGTGTCTTCATGCCTTCTTTTATTAGACTTATAGGACTTCATGTGCTTAACGGCACTCTATCATAAACCCATAAGAAAATCAAGAGTCTTTTGTTGTCGAAGGATGGCAGCGAGCATATAACGGTTATTTTCCAGACGGATTTTCTCTTTCTCATCCTTAACTTTTTGAATAGCTTCCTCTATCTCTTTCTGCTCTACAACAATTTTTTCTGTCTCTGCTATTTTCTGCAACGCAAATTCCAACCTCATATCTTCTTC
>JAHIGH010000169.1 GCA_018900295.1 Patescibacteria group bacterium
GACGTTAGGGCGAAGACTTTTGGACGGGGAGAAAAAGGTAATGATTTATAACCAGGAGATTGTGGTCGCGGCGAACGTCAGGGAGGTTGAGACGATGAGCTGCCACGCGGATCAGAAGAAATTATTACATTGGCTTGGGCATATAAAAGATGTGAAGCGGGTTTTTTTGACGCATGGGGAGGATAGTGCTAGAATTGCTCTTCAGGAGAAGATTAAGGAGGAATTAGGTATAAGAGATCTAGTTATTCCCTCGCTTAATCAGACTGTGAAATTATAGTGTTATGTTAGTTGTTGAAGGAGGTGGTTTTTTAGGAAAACCGGAAGTTCTTGTTTCAAAACATGGAGGGATTAACGAGGCATTTAAAGACCGGCTTTTGGTTTGCAGTCCGGTAAAAAATAAGGTTGTTTTGGTTAATCCGGAGATTGATTCAAGTCTTGACCTTAAGCAAAAGGAAGAAAGTTCTTTGCCTTTATTTGTCAGATCAGCCTTTCCTTATTTAATTAAGAGAAAACAGGGGGAACAATTACTTGAGGGTTGGTCAGGGCATGAACGATCTACGCTTTTTACAAGAAAAAAATTTAAAGATAAACAAGGACGCTGGTATAGAGATGTAGACTTCAAAGGAAACGGATATGTTCGTAACGGAACGGTTGAATTGCCGGGTGGAGTGGCTAGGGCTGGTTTGGTTGGGGTACCTAGTTTGTTTGGACTTTTGGAAATCAAGGAGGCTTTTAAAGAATATGAAAAAAGTGAGGAATTTTTGGCGGCCGGGATAAGGGCTCCCAGGATTTTGGCTATCATCAATCTTGAGGAAATTATTTATGGAGGCGGGAAACTTTCATTGGAGAAGGCGAGAGAAAGAGGAATCATTAATAAAGATTTTCAGCCTGCTATTCTAGTCAGGGCTTTCGGAACCAGAGCAAGGCCGAGAGATATTTCTGAAGGTACGGGATTAAATAAAGAAACGAAAAAAGTGATCCTTGAGGATGCCAAGGAATTGGTCGGTGAGGAATTAGGCAGAGGAAAGATAAATCCTTTAACAAACGCGGAATATCTTGACTGGTTCGCAGGAACCCTTGGGTATAATGTAGGCATGGTGCATAGAAGGGGTGATCTTCATGGACTTTTATCCGGGCATAACGTAACACTTGATGTCAGGTTATGCGATTTAGATACGGTTGAGAAAATTAAAAATAATAAGGAAAGATTGGATGAAATAAGATTCGCAAGGAACCATTCTCTCAAGGGTATGGTTTCATCTTTAAAACTTTCAGAGTCATGCTTTTACATAGCTGCAAATAATTTTCAAAGAAGCTATTATTCTGCTTTTCATGAGGGCGAGAGAAGATATGGTTGGTAAGTTTTCTTCTTGACATCGATACTATCATACTAGTATACTAGTATGCATGAGTAGTAAAGTTTTTTTTGATGAATTGGTGGAGGAGTTTTTGAGGATTGATTCGCTTGAGGATATGGTGGATTTTTTGTATGGGATTTTGACCCCCTCGGAAATTGCGGAAATTCCCAAAAGGTTGCAGATTATAAAACTTTTGAAAGCAGGAGTTCCACAGAAGGAGATAGCTTCGAGGTTGAGAGTGGGTATAGCGACTGTGACGAGGGGATCGAAAGAAGTGAAGAGGGGAAGGCTTAGAAATATCAAATATCAAATATCAAAGATCAAAAATAAGTTTAAAGTTTAAAATTTTTATGTCATTGCGAGGAGTACCATAATAGTGGACGACGAAGCAATCCCGTGGATAAAAGTTAGAGTTGGTGTTTTCTAAAGCCTACGGGATTGCTTCGTCGGCTTTAGCCTTCTCGCAATGACAATGCGTGGAGTATATTTATGAAAGAGTTGCCTAAGATTAAGATAAATGGTAAGCCGAAGTATATAAAATTTGCCCAGGATGTTGATTTTTTTACGTATTTTAAGAAAATTGAGCAGGCGTTTGATACGTGTTTTATTTTTGAATCTCTGGGTGAAGAAGGCCAGCCTGCCGGACAGGCAGGGAGATTCTCGCGATATTCCATTTTTGGTTTTGATCCGGAACATATTATTTCGGCAAAAGGTAAGACGCTGGTAATTGATGGTGAAAAATATGTTGTTGATAATCCTTATTTCGCGCTTCGAGAGATAATGCCGGATAGAACATTTTCAAAGAATTACGCAGGGGGATTGGTTGGTTATTTAAGTTATGACGCGGTTAATTATTTTGAGCCGGCAGTGAACGTGAAAGCACATAAAGATTTTGACCAATTTCTTTTTGGCGTATATACTGACGGGTTGATCCTGGATAAGCTTACTAACGAGCTCTTTTATTTTTATTTTGACCGTGACAGAAGTGAGGAGCTGCGAAGGCTTATCTTTGCCGCAACTTTGCTTAATGGGATTCGGAAACGTTACGGAGCAGATTGCAAATCTGCTCCGGCGGAAAATTCCGGCGGGATTGCTTCGTCGGTCGCCTCGGGCGACCTCCTCGCAATGATAAAGGATTTTTTACGAGTTACTTTGTGTGGAGATACGTTGACGAAGGCGGAGCATAAAAAAATTGTTGAGCGAGTTCGCGCGCAAATAATCGCGGGGAATATTTTTCAATGCGAAGTTGGGTTTAAAACAAATTTTCGGGTGGAGGGGGATGTCTTGAGAATTTATGAGGAGTTGAGAAAGGTCAATCCTTCGCCATTTATGTATTATTTAAAATTTGGGGGAAAGAAAATTGTCGGGGCGAGTCCGGAGCTCGCTTTTTCTCTCCGAGATGGTGAGATGACGGTGAGGCCTTTGGCCGGAACAATCAGACGGGGAAAAGACGATGCAGAAGACAGGCAGTTGGCAAGAATGCTGCTGCACGATAAAAAAGAGATAGCGGAACACACGATGCTTGTTGATCTGTATAGGAATGATATAGGGAAGGTTGCGCGGTTTGGTACGGTGCGGATCCGGGATTTACTAAGTATCGAAAAGTTTAGTCATGTTCAGCATATTTCGAGCGAAATTTCCGGGCTGACAGCAAGCGGAGAAGATATGTTTTCGACTTTCGCGGCAAATTTCCCGGCTGGTACACTCACGGGTGCGCCGAAAATTGAGGCGATGAAGATAATTGATGCTAATGAACCGGAGGCACGGGGTCCATATGGAGGTGCGGTGGGGCATTTTGGATTTAACGGGGATTGTACATTCGCAATGGCTATCAGGTCGTTTTTTGTTAGCGGGGAGAAGGCATACGCTCAGACCAGCGGTGGGATAGTGTATGATTCGGTAGCGGAAAAGGAATATGATGAGATACAGGGGAAGCTAGCGGCGATGAAACAAGTGCTAGAAGAGTTTGGAAATGAGAAGTGAGAAATTAGAATTAAGGAAGATAATTTTCAATGATCCAATTTAAAAATATAATATGAAGGTTTTGATAATAGATAATTTTGATTCTTTTACTTATAATTTGTACCAATACGTTGGGGAGATTCTATCTACCACGGGATTGCCGCGCTCCTTTTCAGTCGCTCGCAATGACAAAGATAAAGACGTTGTGGATGTGGTAAGAAATAATGAAATAACTGTTGCGGAAATACGAAAAAGAAATTACAACAGAATAATTATTTCTCCCGGTCCCGGAAGGCCGGAAAAGCATGCATATTTTGGAGTTTGCGGGGAGGTTCTGACAACGGTTGGAAAAGAAATACCGGTACTCGGAGTGTGTCTGGGGATGCAAGGAATGGCTTATTATTTTGGAGGTAAGGTGGTGCGCGCAAAAAAGCCAATGCATGGGAAGAAAAGTATTATCGAACATGACGGAAAAGGAGTTTTTGCAGGTTTGCCTCAGGATTTGGAGGTCATGCGGTACCATAGCTTGATAGTAGACGCCGGTACGCTTCCGGAGGTTTTGGAAATAACCGCGACTGTTTCGAATACTAATCAAAAATCAAAGATTAAAAATCCCCATTTCGTCCCCCTTCGCCAAGGCTTCGGTGGGACTTCGCGGGGCAAGCAAAGATCAAAAATGAGGCTGGAAGATGTTGAGATTATGGGGCTCCGGCATAAGAAATACCCGATTGAAGGAATACAATTTCATCCTGAGTCATTTGGGACGGAGGGAGGGAAGAAGATGGTAGAAAACTTTTTGTTCCAAAAAGTTTTAAAGATCAAAGATCAAAAATCAAATATCAAAAACAAGTTTAAAAATCAAAAATAATGAATGGGAGGTAAAAGCTGATATGCAAGAAATTATAAATAAATTAATTAATAAAGAGCATTTAACCAAGGTGGAGGCGGGGGATTTGCTTGGCGGAATTATGAATGGGGAATTGTCGCCTGTGCGTACCGCTATGGTTTTGACCGCTTTGCGGATGAAGGGAGAAACAGTTGAGGAAATTGCCGGTTTTATTGAAGTATTGCGGTCGAATATGGTGAAAATCAAAGTTTTTGGTGGTGTGGATGTTTGCGGGACAGGAGGAGATAGTCTGGGAACTTTTAATATTTCGACAGCTGTCAGTTTTGTACTGGCAAGTGCCGGTGTAAGAGTAGTGAAACACGGAAATCGCGCAGCGAGTAGTCTCTGCGGGTGCGCGGATGTTCTTGAGGAGATGGGTATGAAAATCGATTTGAGCCCGGAACAAGCGGAAAAAGTTTTTAAAAAGACAGGGATGGTATTTCTTTTCGCGCCTTTATATCATCCTGCATACAAGCCGGTTGCGATTGTCAGGAAAGAGTTGAAGATCCCGACGGTTTTCAATTTTCTGGGGCCTTTTATCAATCCGGCATCAGTGAAGCGGCAACTGATTGGGGTTTCAAATAGAGAGATGGCCGCAAAACTCGCGGAGGTTGCCGAGAAGTTTAATTATACTCATCTTATAATAGTGAGCAGTCAGGATGGACTTGACGAGGTGAGTATTTTTGCACCGACGACAATTTTTGAAGTACGAGGACGGACAACACGAAAATATAAATTCAACCCGAAAAAATACGGAATGGGAGGAAAATTTGAACAAATTGTCGGAGGGGACGCATCGGTGAATGCACGGATTCTTATGGATATATTCGCGGGTAAGAGGGGGGAGAGGCGGGATATAGTTGTGCTGAATAGTGCTTTTGGATTTTTGGTTGCAGATAAGGTCAAAAGCGTGGAGGAAGGAATCTCGATTGCTGAGGAGATGATTGATAGCGGAAGGGTTGCGAGAAAGGTCGAGGAAGTGGTGGAGGAGACAAATAAATATCAAAAATCAAATATCCCGCCGTCGCTAAAGCTATGGCGGGCAGGCAAAGATCAAAGCTACAACTAAAAAGTCAAAATTTAAAAGTCAAAATCACAGGTCAAAAGTAAAAAGTGATAAGCGCTATTTGTGTATGAATAGAGTATTGGAGCAGATTATTATAAAAAAGAGGGAGGATTTGCGGGAGAAGAAAAAGAAGATTTCCTTGGAAAAATTAAAGGAGGGCGTGAAGGGTTTGTGGAATGAGAAGTATAGTGGTATGAGATTCTTCGACTCCCTATTCGCGCCTGTCAAGCAGGCGAGCTCATGTACTTCGTCTATTCTGCTGGTCGCTCAGAATGACATTGCTGTGATCGCGGAAGTGAAGTTTGCCAGTCCGTCTATGGAGGATATAGATTTATCAATCAGACCTCACCCTGACACTCTTCCCCGATCAGGTCGGGGACAGGCTCTAAAAGGAGAGGAAAATGAGTTGAGTATTTTTGATATGTCTAAAGATTTGGTGAAAAGAGTAAAAGAGTATGAATCAGCCGGGGCTGAGGCAATTTCGATTATTACGGAACAGCATTTTTTCAAAGGTGATCCGTCTTTTGTGACGATAGTAAAGAATGCGGTTGCTCTGCCGATCCTGCAGAAAGATTTTGTAATTGATGAGTATCAAATTTATGAGGCCCGCCTTCGCCCAGACTTCGCTGAGGTTACGTCCGGCAGGCAAGGCTTCGGTGGGCAAGCGTGTGGAGCGGATGCTTTATTGTTGATAGCCCGAATCGTTGATAAAAAAACATTAAGGCATTTTGTAGATGTTTGTTTTGAAGAAGGAATTGAGCCTGTTGTGGAAATTTTCTCGGAGGAGGATTTGGAAAAGGCAGCTGCAACCAAAACAAGATTTGTTGCTGTGAATAGCAGGGATTTGGATACATTTGAGGTGGATGTGGAGAAAGCGTGTGAGCTGATGAAGAAAATACCGGAGAGATTTATTAGGCTTGGTTTTTCAGGGATACAGTCAGCGGTTGAGGTGCAAAACTATAAAAATGCGGGCGCAAAGGGAGTTTTGGTCGGGACGGCTCTTATGAGGACTAAGAAGATAGATGATTTTATTTTGTCATTGCGAGGAGGAACGACGAAGCAATCCGGTACTTAATTTGTAAACCAACGGGATTGCTTCGTCATGCACTATCGTGCTTTCCTCGCAATGACATTAAATGGGTTTTGAAAATTTATGAAAGATAA
>JAHIGH010000170.1 GCA_018900295.1 Patescibacteria group bacterium
GCGTATATTTTGCAGTTTCCGGGGTTTTTGTATATATCTCCTGACTTGTGTAAATGAATTTTCGTAAAAATGTAAAGCTTATTAAATCAATATAATCGGTATTAAAAATGAATATTTGTGGTACTAAAGGTATAATAGCTTGAGGATTTTGTTATAATTATTTATTATCTTGTTGCTGAGATTGAGGCGCTTAATTGAATGTGATTAAGGGCATCTACTGTTATCCTGTTGTCATTTGCACTTATTGCTACTCTATATTCTGTGTCGTATGAAACGCAATCTGCTTCTGCAATATTTGCTCCACCATTTACTGCTTCAGGATCAGATGGGAGCGCAGCTATATATTCCGTTACAAGCGCGTCGCAGAGTCCAGGAAGACTACTATCAATATTTGTTGCTGTCATGCCTGCTGTTAATCCGGCTGGCAGAGCGCCTGCGTTGTCGGCGGCGTATTGTTGGATAGCGTTGAGAAGAGCTTGGACGTCGGAGCTTCTTTTGGTGTTATTTGCCTGGGCGAATTGGCGCGCCGGGTTGATGGCAATAAGTACAATGGCGAGGAGGATTGCCAGGATTCCGATGACGACCAGAAGTTCGATGAGGGTGAAACCCTTCGACAAGCTCAGGGTATTACCTTTTTGTGATTTTAATGATTTGGCAGTTATCATATTTTTGAAATTATTTTTTACTTGAATTAATAATTACATATTGTAGGGTTGTTGTCAATACCCCATTTTGAGGCTAGTTTTGGGAGGTTTATTAATTCTTTAATGTTGTGTTATGTATTTTTGTTATACGCCAGCTAGCGGATAGCGCGGCAATTCCGTTGTTGAGAGAGATTGCTTCGTCGTTCACTATTGTGGTACTCCTCGCAATGACAGGGTTGTGCAAGGAGAGTTAATTAGTAGAGTTATTAAGGACGCTTTTGACTTTTTTTACAATATCTTCAAGTTTGACTTCAGGTTTTACCAGATAGTATGCGGGTTGATTTTTCAGTATGATTTGTGATATTGCGTCGTCAGGATTTATATTCGTAAGAATAATGATAGGCACATTTTTTCCCCATTCGTTTTGTCTTAATTCTTCCATTAATTGGATCCCGTTTTTTTTGGGCATGAGGAGGTCGATGAGAATAATATCGGGTTTGTTGTCGATAGCCTTTATTAAGCCTTCATCTCCATTTTCGCCAGTGATAACTTCAAATTTTTCGTAGGTAAATTTTTGTTGCAGGATGCTTAAATAAGATTCATTGTCTTCGATGATCAAGATTTTGTTAGTTGGAGCAGGCATAGAAATTTGTATTATAGATTTACTATACTATAAATAATTTCTGAATACAATATGAGTAACTCACGTTACGCAGTTTATTTTGGATAAGACTTCTCGACTCGCTATGCTCGCTCGAAGAATATCTTTGGAAAATCCTGAAACGATTTCGATATTTGACATTTTCGTTGGATTTATTATAATAAAATTTATTGGTATGAAAAATTTGTCAGTTATTGTCCTTAGTGTCCTTTCCGCTTAGAGCGGGGGGCGCTTGTAGTAACAATACAAATGTGCCCCGCCAAGCGGGGTTTTTTTATGAAAAAGATGACCGGAGCACAGGCTATAATGGAATCGCTTATACAGGAAGGCGTAGATGTAATTTTCGGCTATCCGGGAGGCACGATTATGCCGGTGTATGATGCTTTATATGATTATCAAAAGAAGATACGTCATATTCTTACGCGGCATGAGCAGGGAGCCGCACACGCGGCTGAGGGGTATGCCCGGGTGACGGGAAAGCCGGGGGTGTGTTTGGTTACCTCGGGTCCCGGAGCCACGAACCTGGTTACCGGAATTACGGACGCGATGATAGACTCTGTGCCGATGGTGTGTATTACCGGGCAGGTCGCGATGTCGGTAATAGGTTCTGACGCGTTTCAGGAAGCAGATATGATAGGAATAACAGCGCCTATTACAAAATGGAATTATCAAATTACCAGTCCATCTGAAATTCCCGAGATATTCGCAAAGGCATTTTATATTGCCAGGACAGGCAGGCCGGGTCCTGTACTTATAGATATTACGAAAAACGCGCAATTTGAGGCGTGTGATTTTTCCTATAAGAGGGTTGAGAAATTAACCGGATATCAACCGACTGTTGAGCCAAATATAAAACAGATACGTCTGGCGGTGGATCTTTTGAACCGGGCAAAGAGGCCTTATATGCTTATAGGTCATGGAATTCTTATCGCGAAGGCAGAAAAAGAATTGAAGAAGTTTGTTGAGAAAACAGGGATACCGGTTGCTTCTACGCTTTTGGGATTGTCAGCGCTTCCAGCCAATCATCCGATGTACGTCGGTATGGTAGGGATGCATGGGAATTACGGGCCAAACGCATTAACCAATAAGGCTGATGTCATATTGGCAGTCGGGATGAGGTTTGATGACAGAGTTACCAGCAGGTTGTCGGATTACGCGAAGCAAGCAAAGATTATCCATATTGATATTGATCCGGCAGAACTGAATAAAAATGTTCCGGTTGATATTCCGATTGTTGCCGACGCGAAGGCGGCATTGCGGGCAATTTTGCCTTTTGTTAAGAAAAGAAGCCATCAGGCGTGGCGCAGGGAGTTTAAAAAATATGCGATTATTGAGGATAAAAAGGTTGTTGAGAGAGAGATTCGGCCTTTGGTTGGCGGGCAAATTACCATGGCGGAAGCCGTTCATTTATTGTCGGAAAAAACGAAGGGCAAGGCAGTTGTTGTGTCCGATGTCGGACAAAATCAGATGTTCGTCGCACAGTATTATCGTTTTCAAACGCCTCATAGCAGTATTACATCCGGAGGACTCGGCACGATGGGATTCGCGTTGCCGGCCGCGTTGGGGGCGAAAATCGGAGCGCCAAAGCGAACAGTCATCGCGGTTATAGGGGACGGAGGATTTCAAATGACAATTCAGGAGATGGCAACTATCGCACAAGAGGGGACAGCTGTTAAAATTATTGTATTAAATAATAGTTATCTTGGCATGGTGCGTCAGTGGCAGCAGATGTTTTTTGAAAAGCGGTATTCTTTTGTCAGCTTGAAGAATCCGGATTTTGTTGCTTTGTCCAGGGGATTTGGTATAGAGGCAGAGTGTGTGGATAAAAGGGAGGGTTTGAGCCAGGCATTAGACAAATTGCTTTCCTCAAAGAGCGCGTATTTTCTTGAGATAAAGGTGATGAAGGAAGGAAATGTTTTTCCGATGATACCCGCGGGAGCGGGAGTTGAGGAAGTGAGACTGGAGTGATGTAAGTCATCAAGTCATCAAGTCATCAAGTTGTAAAGTTATAAAGATATGGAACAGAAACAGAGATATACAATAATCGCATTTACTGAAAATACACCGGGGGTGCTTTATCGTGTGTCGAATCTTTTTTTGCGAAGGAAGATCAATATTGAGAGTCTGACTGTTTCGGAGACAGAGAAGTCCGGTTTGTCGAGATTCACGATCGTAGTGGAATCCACAAAAAATAATATTGATAAAATTATTAAACAGCTTTATCGGATCATAGAGGTTTTTAAGGTTTTTGAGAGTGAAGACAGGGAGTTATTATATAAAGAAATAGCATTTATTAAGGTCAGTACAAAAAATGCCAGTATGAGGCGCGAGGTAGAAGACACGGCATATATTTTTCAGGCGAAGGTACTATATGCAGGAAGTGATTTTTTGGTGATTGAAAAGACGGGGACGGAGGAGGAAATTGAGTCAATGCTTCTTTTACTTCGGCCATTTGGTATTAAGGAGCTTGTGAGATCGGGGCGAATTGCTGTCTTGCGGGACGCGAAAAAATTTGAGGGGAAATTTAATATGGAACAATTCGCGCCGGCCAGCGCAATCGCGAATCTTGAGGTATCTTCGATCAAAAGAATGCAGCTTCTGGCTGACGCGGATAAGAAGGTTATTTCATTGGCACAAGGAATTCCGTCGTTTGCCACTCCGATGCATATCAAACAAGCCGCTAAAAAAGCAATTGATGAAAATCTGGTTGGTAAATATACTTCAGGTTATGGTATTGAGGCACTGCGGGAAGCAATTGTCACGAAAGTAAGACGGGACAATAATATCAAGGCGGATACTCAGCAAGTTATTGTTACTCATGGGGGGATTGAAGCATTGATGTCGATTTTTATGGCGCTTCTTAATCCAAGCGATGAGATTATAATCCCGACGCCTGATTATGCTTCACATATAACACAAACAAGAATTGTCCGGCATGGCGGACTTCCGGTTTTTGTGCCGCTTAATGAGACGCCTAATGGGTGGGTTTTGGACGCGGAAAGACTTGAGGGAGCGATAACACAACAGACAAAGGCGATCCTTATCTGCAATCCCTGCAATCCTACGGGCAAGGTGTATTCGAAGGCGGAACTCGCGGAAGTCGCGCGCATCGCGAATAAATATAATTTATTTATTATCACCGATGAAATGTATGAGTATTTTACGTTTGACGGGAAAAAGCATATCAGTATAGGCAGTATGCCGGAAGCCGCGGACAGGGTTATTTCAGTTTTTGGCTTGTCCAAATCATACGCGATGACCGGATGGCGGATTGGATATATTGTCGCAGATAAGAGGCTTATTCCACACATTTTTAAGGTGCATGATTCGCTTATAACTTGTCCGGCGGCGGTTTCGCAGTACGCGGCTTTGGCTGCTTTGCAGGGACCACAGAATGTGGTGAAGGAATTCCGGAATGCTTTTGACAAACGCCGACAGATTGTATTTGAAGCTCTTAGTAAGACTGATAAATTGAAACTTGTGAAGCCTGAAGGTGCGTATTACGCTTTGGCAAAAGTCGCGGGGAATGTGGATGATTATGATTTGAGTATGCGGTTGTTGCATGAAGCGAAAGTGGCTGTGGTGCCGGGGAGCGCATTCGGGCCTGGAGGGGAGTCACATATACGTCTTTCATTCGGCTGCGAAGAACCGCAGTTGAGGGAGGGGTTGAGGAGATTGGTGGGGTATTTGGAAAAGAAGGTTTAATAATGTTTTTCGAGGTCAATAGTAGAAAGTTCCTTTAAAAGTTTTGTAGTTTTTTGTTTCTTTGCCCATTTTATAAGATATTTTTTGTCGAGGTTTTCTTTTTGTATTTGATAAACAAATGCGGCGTCTACAATATGTTTTTCGATTTTACTTTCTTCATACCATAAAAGTTTTTTTAGAATTGTATCCTCAGGACTTGCAATATGCATATTTTGATTCAATATCTTTTCCTTCTTTTTTCTTGAAAAACGAAGTTTGTTAAATTCATCATCCTGCAAAATCCAAAAATCTAGCTTGAGCATGCTTGATAAGTGTAAAATATTGAACATTTTTTTTTCAAGAATTGCATCCTTTATTAAGTCCTGTTGAATAAGAAATTCTTGTGACAAGGTATTAAAAATTTTAATTATTCGATCTATATCATGTTCGTGTATTTCTACGACAAAATCTATATCATGAGATGCTCTTGGTCTACCGTAAAAAATTACGCTCCAGGCACCAGTAATCATATAGGGAATTTTATTTTTCTCTAAAAATGAAGTAATGTCTTTAAGAAGTTGTCCTTGGTCGCTTTCCATATAGTTGTTTGGCAGCATTAATACCGTCTTGGCGTACTTTTCTTACTGTCTGAGAAAGGGTTAATCCAAGGCGAATTTTTTTATCTCCTGACATTTTGGCATAGTTTTTTAATAGTATTGAATCGCTTTTCATTGCCTTAATCCTAGTATTAATCGAGCCAAAATTCAAGATGGCAATTTTTATGATATTATCAGGGTTTTTCAGAATCCTGTAACAGTTATGTATTCTTGAAAAGAAAGGGTGCTATTTCATATGGAAGGTGGTTTTTAAGTGTGGTTTTGATGGTTTTAAGCTAGTCCAGAATAAAATTCAAATAGTTATTATTATTGATACATTGAAATTTTGATTCGGGATAGGTTTTTATCCATCCTGAGGGTGTTTTTACTATTTTATTTCCAGATTTAAATTCATAACCAAAAAGATTTCCGTTTTTTTCTTCTATATAATCCAGCTCTGCTCCTGTATGAGTCCGCCAGAAATAGCCGGAGACTAAATCCTGCCGAGCAGAGTTAAGTTTCATTCTTTCGATCAAAAGAAAATTCTCCCATAACAAACCCAAGTCATTTCGGTCTTTTAAAGGTTTTAAATTGTCAATTAAAATATTTCTAATACCCAGATCATAAAAAAATATTTTGTCCATTTTTGTAACTTCTTTTCTTAAATTTCTACTAAAACCTCTAAGGTGAAAAATAATAAATGATTTTTCTAACAAATCAATATAGCGGGATACCGTATCTTTGCTCATGCTGAGCGATGATCCTATTTCAGTTAAGGAGACTTCTGAGCAGATTTGAAAAGCTAACAGTTTTAAGAGGTCCCGGATTTTTGAGGAGTTTTTTATATCTCCGAATTCAATTAAATCACGATAAAGATAAGCATCGCTTATGGTTTGCAGATATTCGCGTTTTTGAAAGAAACTTTCATATGAAAATATTTCCGGATATGAACCGAATATTAATCTTTCTTCAAGATTGTCATCCAGTTCCGATCTATTTTGGAATGAGGATAATTCTAAAATAGAAACAGGATATAAATGATAGCTCCACACCCTGCCTGTCAATGGTTCGCTTATTTTACTGGCTAAATCCAGAGATGAAGAACCGGTAACCAATATTTTAAGGTTTGGAATATTGTCCAAAATAATTTTTAAATTGATACCAATTTCTGGTATTCTTTGCGCTTCGTCAACAAATAACATTTCGTAGCCCGATACAAGAGATTGTATCTTGGATAAATCCCGGCTGGTAATAATATCTATAAAACGGCTTTGATCTCCATTAATATTCAATGTTTTAAGATTTAATTTTTTAATAATTTCATTTACAAGGGTTGTTTTTCCTACTTGCCTCGCGCCATAAATAATAATTCCTTTTTTGGAGGAATTTAATTTTTCTATAATGGGAGCGGTCAAAGATCGAGCGATATGCTTCATAAGGGAAATATATCATCAATTCGGCTACTTGTCAAGCGGAAATAACGCTATTTACGCTAGTCATAGCTTTGCAAGGCGACGCCTTGGAGGATTGCATGTGAATTGAAGTTAGTTTGTCATGTTGGAATTTGTGAGGTCTTGTTATTTGTCAAGTATTGCGAGTGTCGCGATAACTGAGGGATTATCTTTATTGTGTAGTTTTACTCTATCGTTAAATTGCTTACGAAGCGGCGTTAGAAATTCATCCGCCCATGAAGGAGTAAGTACCACTACGCCGTCGAAATCAACCACGATTTCTTCATCTTGTGAAATTTCATTCAGCGACGGTTGAAACGCTAACCATGCCTCTTTTCCCGAAGGACGTGATACTAATGTTGTGCCAAATTTTTTCAGTTGAATGGTCATATTAAGCCCTCAAATCCTATTGAAGCAAAACAGCCTTTTAAAGATACCTCTGCTTGTTGCACATTAATATCTTTATCATACTCCTTTAGGTTTAGATACGCATCTCCTGTTTGAAAATAGAGCGTAAATGGATTAGTAATAATAATTGATCTGACAAACTTTAACCCATTTCCCCTTGTTTCAGGATATCTACCGGAAATTGTTTCTGTAAATGCAACTTTCAGCGCTTCGTCCGCGCCGGATAATTCCGGACGTACTCTTTTGAGTGTAGTTAAAATGCCTTGACCGCGATCCGCCAATACAACTTTTCTACTTCGAATATCGAAAAAGAAAAAAATACCGGGAATGTCAGGCCAATTTCCCAAGTTGTGGTCAAATGAATTATTTCCTATCTCGCCGGCAATTGCGGTTATAAGTGATACTGTAGGCAATGACGAAATGCGACCAAGCTTTGATTGAAATTGTTCTAATCTAGCTTGAAAAACATCACGGGTTTGACAATACATTTCTGATTTTGGTTCAAATGCTTGAGGTGACTGCGCCCATTGTTTGGCAATAGCATCTATGTCTTGTAAAAACTGCTCGATATCTGATTGCAGATAAAATCGATGACCACGCGGACCACTACGAGTGGGCTGTAAACGTCCTGCAAGATCCCATCTTCTGAGAGTATCAATTGAAACACCGAGTATTTTTGCTGTTTTCCCGATAGAAATGAGCTTGTTTTGCATAGTTGATTATGTAAACCTATGCAAATTATACCAAATCTATGCAAATCTATGCAAGAGGGAGTTTTGAGGCTAGTTATGGCTTTGCAAGGCGATGCCTTGTGGGATTGCATGTGAAAACCAAATTATGGAAGATTTTGGGGATGGTGGAAATCATATAATTTGGATAAAGAGAGAGAGTGCAAACTTGCCTGTCGATAGGCATGGCTAGGTAACGTGGAGGGTGGTAATTAATTGTAGGGAGGTAAATTTTGGACGAGTGGCTATTATCTCAATACGGTAGGATATTTTGGGAATGAATCTCTGTTATAATTAATCCTATGGACATAAATTCATTAGAATTAATTTTATCAAATCATGAGGATAAGCTAATAGAGCTATTGAACTCGACAAAAAGTGAACTAGTAATAGTAAGTCCATGGATAAAACAGAAAGCTGTAAACGTAGTTATTAACTTTATTAAAGATAGAAGTGTAAGATTAAGAATCTATACGAGATTTAATTTAGAAGATATAAAACGAGGCTCATCAGACCTAAAAGCAATTGTAGATTTATTAAAGTATTTTCGATCATCAGAGATAAGATTCATACCTAATCTTCATGCGAAAATCTACATTTCAGATAAAAAAAGGGCTATTATCACATCGAGCAATTTGACAACGGGAGGTATGCAAACCAATGTCGAGGCGGGAATCTTTTTAATTGATTCAGGGCTAGTGCCCAATTTAGAAAAAAGCATTAGACAGCAATTAGATTCAGCGCTCTTATTAAATAAGGATACTTTTACACAATTTCTTGAGAAAATTGAACAAGAGACAACTAAAAAAGCTGTAATTAAAACAGAACAGAAAGAGCACAAAAATAATTCTAATATAGTTCTTGGAAAATATATAAAACCTATCAAACAAGACAAAGATATTGACCAAATTAATAAAGAGTTAAGAATTAAAATTGATTTAGTCCAATCCGCAGAGCATGAACTGTCACATAGTGAAAAAATTGAATTAGATTATAAAGAACTAGGCACAATGATGATGCAAAAAGCACTTATTAAATACCCTGATTTAATAAATATTAAGCCAGAATTTTTAGCTTCTGCTTTTATTCATAGTAGCTCAAAAAATTTAGTCAAACAAAACTTTTTATATCCATCTCAGGTAAGGTTAACACAACTAGGTAGATTTTTAGTTGGCAATCTATTTTATATTATATTTTTTAACAAATACGGTAAAAAATATAGACCTAATTATATTAGATTATTAAAGGATTTCTATGTTACTCAATTTATAAAAAATAGTGATTTATTTGAAGTATTCGATTTTAAAAACGATATAATTACTGGACAAACTATATCAAATAATAACATAGATTTACCCCCTTTAATGATAGAGGATACCAAATATGCAATTATAGCAGTTATGATTCTAGCCCTAGGCATTGACAGGAGCATAGGATTAATCAATAAGGCGGGGGGTTATGATCAATACTTAAGTATAATAGATACGTATACCTCTTCTGATCCAAAAACGTGCATAATGGAGCTGTCTCAATTAGCATTTAGTAAGACGCCCTATTATAAAGTTTTATCTGAAAATGTACTTGCGCATGATAAACAATTCGAATCAGCGATATTTATAGGAGATGAAAAATTTGGCACGGGCACTGGTCCATCTAAGCAATACTCGGAAATGAACGCCGCCACATCAGCGTTAAAGAGTGTGGCCATAAAAAAATATTTAAATAGTTGGTTTCAAAAAAAACTCAAAACAATCAGCATATATACTAATTTTAATTACAGAACGCCAATGCATAGAGATCAAGCTCTAAAATCATTTAAAAAAATATTAAATATTGAAAAATGCGATACATCAATATTAAATATTGCATTAACTCATCCTACATGGTGTAATGACCATGGAGTTTCCACTGATAACGCAAATACTTTCTTGTGTACTCTCGGATTTTGTATTTGGGATACTTATCTAAGTATTTATTTATATTTAAACGGAAATATACCAGACAGCGAAATAATAGCAATTAAAAATTATTTAAATAACTCAATATCTATATTGCTATATGATTTACTGAAATTATATGGAGTATATTTAATAGGAAATACTTTATTGAAAACAGAAATTACTAATCGAGTTAAATTAGACGCTATTTATTCAGTTCTAGCAACAATTTATATTGACTATGGGTATAATCGTACAAGCGAAATTTTAACTAAATATATTGGTAAAGAAATAGAAAAAATGATATTAAGTAATGAAAATAAAATGAAAGATTATAAGGGCCAACTGCAAGAAATGCTGCAAGCAAAAGGTATTAGAATGGAAAATGTGTTTTCGATTGTAAATATTGAAGGTCGAAAGCATGAACAGATATATACAGCTAGCGCAAGTTTTAATGGTAAAGAAATTGGAAGAGGGATGGGCAAGTCTATAGGTGAAGCAGAAGCTAATGTAGCTAAGGAAGCAATAATGACATTAACATTACAATATAAGAAGTTGTTTTAATTTTAACAATTTTGTAGACACATCATTTTATTAGCCTTAAAATTTACTGAAGGAGTTGGGTGTTGGTGGGGTTGTCGATGGTCAAGGTTTTTCTTACGCTAAAAGCTCAAAGCTGAATTACAGTGTTAAATTTAGTGGTAGGTGTTCAAGGTTTGATAAAGAAATAGTTAATTGTGTCTACTGGATTCACCACAAGGGTACTACCCATTTCATGGGGTCGCCCTCGTTTGAGGGAATGACAAGGCTAGGGGTTACGAGTTTTGTCAAACCTTGAGCGATTAAAATTTTGGTTTTTGACATAATGTGTGGTACATAATATAATTGAGCAATAATTATGGCGAAGATGAATTTTGGGGGATCAATAGAAGATGTTGTGACAAGAGCGGAATTTCCGCTTGAGAAAGCGCGGAAAGTTCTTGAAAAAGAAGTGATCGCGGTTATCGGGTATGGAGTGCAGGGGCCGGCGCAAGCGCTTAATTTACGGGATAATGGATTTAATGTAATTATCGGGCAGCGCAAGCCGTCTTCTTCTTCTTCTTCTTCTTCTTCTTCTTATAAAAAAGCGATAGAGGACGGATGGGTAGAGGGAAAAACGCTTTTCTCCATTGAAGAGGCTGTAAAAAGAGGAACGATCATTTGTTATCTTCTTTCAGACGCGGCGCAAATCGAGCTTTGGCCGAAAATTAAAAAATATTTAACACCGGAAAAGACGCTTTATTTTTCCCACGGATTCGCGATCAATTTTTCAAAGCAGACAGGGATTGTGCCGCCAAAGAATATAGATGTAATTATGGTCGCTCCAAAGGGCGCAGGCCGGACGGTGAGAAAGCATTTTTTGGAAGGGAGCGGAATTAATTCAAGTTACGCAATTTATCAAAACGTATCGGGACACGCGGAAAATACTGTAAAAGCAATGGGAGTCGGAATAGGTTCGGGATTTTTATTTAAGACAACTTTTGCGAAGGAAGTTTGCAGTGATCTTACCGGAGAGAGGGGTGTTCTGGTCGGGGCGATTGCGGGACTCATGGAAGCGCAATATAATTTACTTCGCAAACATGGACATACACCATCGGAAGCATTTAATGAAACGGTGGAGGAGGCGACACAGAGTCTTTATCCGTTGGTCGGGGAAAATGGTATGGATTGGATGATCGGGGCATGTTCGACTACAGCGCAGAGAGGAGCGCTTGATTGGAAAGATAAATTCCGGGATGCCGTCGCGCCGGTTTTTGATGATCTGTATAAGAGCGTTGAATCGGGACATGAGGCGAAAGTGGTGATTGAAGCGAACAGCAAGCCGGATTACCGGGAAGGGTTGACGAAGGAACTGGATGCGATAAAGAATAGTGAAATGTGGCGTGCCGGAAAAAAGGTGAGAGAATTACGGCCGGAACGGCAGAAGAATAGGTGATAGTGGATAGGGAATAGGGGATAGTTAAAAGTATGAAATTTGATTTGATTAATGTGATTATTATTAACCGCTAGGGGCGGGAGTTGTTTGTGTAAAGAACAGACAATTCCGGCGGGAGGCGGTTTTTTTGTATATTACGTAATCATTTGTCATTTCGTTCAAGATGACGATGTGTGAGGTGAGGAAATAATTTGTATATGAGTGTTACTATTCAACAAATTGAGGAAGCGGCGGAAAGATTGCGAGGGGTTGTGGCGAAGACGCCTTTGCAATTTTCGAAGCGATTATCCAAGCAATATCACGCAAAGATTTATCTCAAACGGGAGGATTTACAGGAGGTGCGATCGTTCAAGA
>JAHIGH010000171.1 GCA_018900295.1 Patescibacteria group bacterium
AAATTTAGGCCAAAGATATTCACAGGAAGTGAAATCTGATCAAAGACCTATAAATCCCCCCCGAAGATTCCAAGCCAACAAACCGCAAGACAATCAGGAGGAAGATTTAAACCAAAAAGCTCCAAATGACTGGCTCGCCCCAAAAGTCTACAAAGGCTCCTCCAACTTTTAATAAACGCGGACTTACACAGTTGTCATTCCCGCGAAGGCGGGCGACACCATGAAATGGGTAGCACCCTTGTGGTGAATCCAGTACATACAAATAATATTTTTCGCATTAATGCGTAAATTTTAAGATTATAGATTGCAAAGATTATAAAGATTTAGTTAAAAAAGCTTTATTTATGACAAAAGAGAAAGGATCGTTTATTAATTTCAAAAAAGATGTGCCGCTTGAGATTGTCCGTAATTTGAAAGAGGGCGTTATGCTCATTAGAGCATGTATAGGAACGCGCAAACAATATAAGCAGACTAACCCCACGCTTTATAAACAAATTTTTGAGGACATTGAATGGAATGCCACGCATGACGTAAGTTTATATGGAGGTAGTATATACGAAAATAAAAAGTCTAAATACGCTAGTGAGCAATCATATATTATTTCCCCGCTTGATGAAAATAATAAAGCATCCAATTTATACAATGATTGCACAGGGATATTATTAATCGGTCAGGACAAAATAACCGGTAATAATATTTCTTTATTAAGCCATCAAAATCCTAGATATTTCTTAATTAATCAAGATAATAAAAACACCTTTAAGCACGGTTTGGATCTGGCCCTTGAGGAAGCAAAAAAACGGTGTTTTGAAGGGACTATTGACATAGTAATTTTTGGCGGCAACTATCTAAAAGAAAATGCCCTATCTCAAAATAACTATATTAACTCGGTTAATTTACTTAATGAAGAGGTAAAAAAGGTTTTAGGGTTTGAGCCTTTTGTAATAACAGGCCCTAAAACTAATGATGATAAAGGCTATAAAGACGACGTTTTTTATGATAATTCCAATCAACGGTTTTATATAATGAGAGGTCAAGTTGGCGATGCTTCAGCCGAAAGTTATTTTCCAAGCAAAATAGAGGAACAGAAGAAAAGGTGGTAGTATATACTTTATAAATGAAATTAACCAAAGAAAGACAAGGCGAGGCTTTTATATTTATCGAAGCCTCTCTCTGGGCGTTATTTCCTATACTTACAATTATATCCTACAACAAAGTCTCTCCCCTTATTTCACTCGGAATAAGTACGATATTTGCGACTGTCTTTTTTGCGATAGTATTAACTGTAAAAAAGAAATGGCATGAAATAACAAATACATCCGCTTTCAAAGATATATTACTAACAACACTCTTTATAGGCATATTTTATTATTTGCTTTATTTTTTTGGCCTGCAATACACAAGCGCCGGAAACGCAAGTATTATTACCAAAATTGAGATATTTTTCAGCTATTTATTATTCAATATTTGGAAAAAAGACAATTTACCGCCAAAGCATATAGCAGGAGCCGTCTTAATGGTAATCGGTGCGTTAATTGTTCTGTATCCGAATTTACATGTATTTAAACTCGGCGACCTTTTGATATTGGCAGCTGCATTTTTTCCTCCTTTTGGAAATTTTTTTGCGAGACGCGCGCGGGAAAAAGTCAGTAGCGAAACAATCATGTTTTATCGAAGCATCATAAGCTCCGCGGTTATCTTTTTGCTCATATTTATTTTCAAAAATACTTTTTCCTATTCAGATTTGAAAGATTCATTTATAGTCCTTCTTATCATAGGTGTATTCTTACTGGGGCTTTCAAAAATCTTGTGGATAGAAGGGATTATGAGAATTAGCGTTGTAAAAGCCAATGCGTTAGGAAGTATATCTCCCCTTTTGACTCTTTTGTTCGCCTGGATATTTTTGCGCGATATCCCCACCCATTGGCAGTTGCTTTCCCTCATCCCCATCTTTTTCGGAATAATCCTCTTGGGGATGAATGGAAAAGAGTCAACAAGTTGACTTATGGTAATTAGTTTGTTACTATGCAACTAGACTGATTATTAGACTAATCCCTAGACTTAAATTAGACTGGTAACTGGACTGAAAACTATGGATGAAATAATAGTAAAAAAACCATTTAAACAACCATTTCTTAACCAATTTGTTTTGGCTTCGAGCCTGCTGCCTTTTACCGATGAAGAAATACTGAAATTAGATTCAGACCTTAACAAGTACGAAATATTATTTTTAAACCCGGATATAGAGAAAAATCTTATCAGTAAAAATGAACTATTAGCCTCTTTTGCTATCTCTAAAGCGGAAAACTCTAAATTAACACTTCAGGAAGCGCAAGATGTATATAATTTCATTTTAAATAACAAAGACTATACTTTTATTAGCGAAAAACTCAAAAGGGGAGAAAAATTAGTGGAAAAAGATTATGACAAACTGGAATTTTATAATATCGCTAAAATCTTTAGAAGCTATAATCAAAACCCAATTCACATAAATAAAGTAACTCCTGATTATATAAAAGAGCTGCATAAACAATTAACACAAGGACTTGATATTTTTAAAGACCACCTGCCGCATTTTGACGTATATAAATCCGGACATTGGCGCGATAATGACGATATCAGAATTGATGATTACAAACCGGCTCCATACACGGAAATTAGAAAGAGTATAGAAGAATTACTTGTATGGGTAAAGGAAAATCACTCACTTACCTCAGTTGGCGTCTTTCACGCTGCGTTGTATGCGCTTCATCCCTTCAGAAATGGGAATAAAAGAGTATCCAGGGTACTTGAGCATATTTTTTTACGCAGTTTAAGAATTAATGGAAAGAATCTTTACAGTACTTCCTATTATTACCATAAAGAAAAGGCAAGATATATTAAGTACCTATTATTTTCATTGAAAAAAAGAAATCTTAATCATTTTGTCGGGTTTTTTCAAGAAGCGCTTGTTTTATCTATAATTAGTGTTATTAAAACCAGCCTTGAAGTAAAAAGAGATGAATTTATTATTAGTAGAGATTTGGATGAAACTACTAAAACCATTCTAAAACCCCTTATAAAGCGCCGTGAAATACAATTTAATAATTTATACAAAGAGGTCAGTCGCAAAATGGCAAGACAGACATTTACCAATTATTTAGAAAAAGCTACTGTTGAGGGGGTAGTTACGAGACGCGGTGAGGGGCGTAATGTATATTACGGCCTTAATAATTCATTTCAAGAGGAAAAAGAAATTCATACATTACTGGATTTTGTAAAACCAAAACTATCCTTCATCCCCGATGAAATAAAACTGGTTTAGAAAAAATGTTTAGAAAAAATGATAATAAATAGCTTTGTTTATTGACAATAGATATTTTCTTTTGATACAATTGCCCAATCGGTTGCAATGAATAAAAGAATCTTCTCGCTCCTGATTCTGCCATTTTTTCTTCTTTCCCTTTTTCTTTTTACAAAAACAACTCACGCATTTTCTCTTGGAGATGTCGTAAATGGAGTTAAAAGTCTAATTTCTCCCGCTAAAAAAGAACTCAAAATTGACTCAAGCATCACCCTTGTCCCCGAAGGGGACGTGAATAAGAACGGACAAATAGACGCAGGCGACACCGTACGGTTTACCTACACACTGACCAATACCACAGACCGGGAATACTCCTTCGCGACCCTCAAGACCAACATCAACCGCAAGCAGCTAAATTTCATCCACAATATTACCGGCACAGCCAGTCTCGATGATGACGGCAAGACAATCGAGATCCCCAATTTCCGCATAGCCCCCAATCAAATAGCGGCCATCACCTTTGACGCAAGAGTAAATTACTACACCTCGGAGGATCCAACTATAGCCACAGTTCCTGAATTTTTTGATAACAATAATAGATCCATAGTCAAATCCCTCAAAAAAGAAATCAAAGCGATACGAATAAACAAAGATAAAATTCCCGGAATGATAAAAATGCAGATTAAAAAGTAATTTGCTTTATGTGTTGTCATCCCGACCGACCCCGCCTCGCGGGGAAGTGGAGGGATCTCTCACGAATGCGAGTTCGCACGGAATGACAAAATTTTGGGTGGTACAAATTAAACCATGAAAATCAAAAAACTAATCAAACAAATTGCCAAGACGGCATTCGTCTTCTGTTTGATTGTTCAACTGATAGCAACCCCGATCATTCCCGCTTTCCGGACGCCAATCACTCCAAAATTAGTCCAAGCCGCAGGAGAAAGCTGCGGCGGTGGGGGAGGCAGTCCGACAGGCGCCAATTTACAAGCCCGAGTAGGCGGCGTCGCCCTCGACCAGGCCGCTACTTTCCTCGCGGATATGACAGAAATTACAGGCGCGTATTACGATGCTGATCAGGACAGAATAGTCTTTGTAGGTAAAAAAAATACCTCTGCCCCAAAATTCGACAAGGATGATCTGGCAGTCGCGATCAAAGCACTGGTTTTCAACAATCACATTCCTTCAGTAAGCATGGAATTTAAAGATCCCAACAACCCGTTTGGGGATACCAATTTAAATGTTTTATATTATGGCGGTATCGAAGATACTAGGTTTGGACAAGTAATGGTAGAAGCGGATTACAAAATGAAACAATATTCCCTAGGATATAATGAAAATGGGCAAAAGATTGTTTCATCGGTTCCCGGATACAAGTCTCATTTTGATCGCTTTCTTGAAAAAAATCCCGACCCGAATAAACGCTCACGTTCCCGCTGGTGGATTTCTCCCAAACTGGTAACTCTGAAAGAAGACGATACCGCAAAGTCATTTATCTTTGACCAGGTTCAAATGCAAATAGAAACAGAAGGGTTATTTCCCGATAATGACCCTGCCTGGAATCAGGCGGCCATTGAATTTGCGCAGCAACAAACAGATCTCTATGATCAGTTTGCCCAGGAAACCCCAAGTTATGCGCAAACAAAACAACTCGCAAAAATTGTCGGAGTGGTTAAATGGATCAAAGATAATAGTATTGTCAACAACTTTGAATGGGCTCGTGAGTATCAGCCAAAATATATAAATACTCCGCGGGAAATAAGAAGATTGACTACTCCTCAGGTTGAAAAAAATGGCATACTTTGGAGTATTACAGGCGGTGTAACATACGATGAACCAAATACATATACACCTGACAATGGTACCTCGACAAGCTTGAAGAACTCCTCCGAAGCGGTTGCCACTCCCACGGAACAAATACACTGGACATTCACCAAAGACGGACAAACATATGATTCAGTTGCGGTAGCTGCCAACGCATTCAGAACACTTGGCGCATACACCACATCCTCAGTTGATATAAATTTCCCGACCTCAGGCGATTTACCCCTTGCTTTTACGAGATCCTATTCTTCCTATTCAGGCGGACAAGATGGAATCGGCAGGGGTTGGGAAATACTCCCCGCCAGGTTATTTGACAATAAAACCGGCTGGTATGTGAATTGTACAACCGGCTCGCTTCCCGGTAATCATCCTTCGAAATTAGGATTCCAGACCGGGTCCGGCTTGTATGAAACCTTTACTTTTACAAGCTGCACTACCGGCTATAAAGCCGACAAACCAGAATACCATTCTCAAATATTTCATAATACAGACAGCTCATTCACCGCAAGACTTAAAAATCAAACCGAATATGTCTTTGATTCAGGGTTTAATCTGACAAAGATAAAAGACAAGAACGGTAATACAATTTCGTATACTTATGATTCGCAAAATAAATTAACCGGCATTTCCGATAACAAGAGCCATGTATTAACCGTATCATACAATTCTCAAAATCTTGTTTCATCAATCAGTGATTGGAATAGTAGAGTTGTTGCTTATGGATATGACGTGCAGGGGAATCTGACAAGCGTCACAGATCCCAAAGGACAAATAACCAAATACTCTTATGATAACAATAATAAATTAATAAGCACCGTTAATAGACTAGGACAAACCATCCTGGAAAATACCTATACTCCTGAAGCAAAAATTGCAAGTCAGAAAGACGCTGATGGTACAATCACTACTTACTCCTATGATAATCAAAACAAGAAAATTTCTCTTACAGATAATTCAGGCAGATCATCAAATATAACCTATGATGACAAAGCCAGAATTCTGCAACAATCAGATCCCTATGCAAAAAATATCATCTACACTTATGGCACGGAATATGCTCCGCTCACGATTACCAATAAAAACAGTAATAAAATAACCAACACATATGATGTCAATGGAAATTTGACTTCTTTAACATTGCCTACAACCAAAAAGATTACCTACGAGTATGACACAAAAAATAGACTAACAAGAATCCTTGACGCCAGATACGGTACTACCTCCAAAGAGACAAAGTTTACTTACGATACAAACGGTAATCTCACCCAGACAAATGAAGCGGCTATTCTCACCAATTACACCTACGACCCATACGGCGAAATGCTGACGCTTGCCAATAATGCCAACCAAAAAACAACCTATACCAGAGATGCTCTTGGTAATATTTTGACAGCTTTGGATCCTTTGAATAATACCGTAAGTTATGAATACGACACTTTGGGAAGACTTACCAAACAAACAGATCCTGATGGTAAAATAGTTACTTTTGCTTACGACCAAAATAACAATGTAGTGAGCAGAACCGATGCCTCAGGAACAACCCTGTATGTTTACGATTCCGAAAACAGACTGCAAAAATCAACTCTTCCCAACAACAATGTTACAGAATTTGCTTACAATACTTCAAGTTCATTAAATTCGGTTAAAAATGCGTTAGGAAGTCTCACCTCCTACGGTTATGACACTTACCAAAATCTCACTTCCCAACAGGACGCTCTGAATAGGACAACCCAACATGCCTATGACCAATTAGACAGACAAACACAGGCAACAACGCCTTTGGGAAATATCTCCAAATGGGAATACGATGCTAACGGCAATCTGACAAAGAGGATTGACGCCAACAATCAATCAACAACATATACCTACGATACGCTCAACCGTCTCACTAAAACTACCTACCCCGATGCAAAAACAGCCGTCTATACCTATGACGACCGCAATAATCTCATAAAAATGGTTGATCTTGTAGGCACAACCACTTACACCTATGATACCTTTGACAGATTGACCAAAGTTGTCAACCCGTATAGCAGATCAATAAGTTACGCCTACGACAGCTTGGATAATCTCACCAAAATCACATATCCTGACTCAAGGACGGCGAGCTATACCTATGACTCTGCAAATCGCCTCGCAAGCGTGACCGATTGGAACAACTCCCAAACAATTTATTACTACAACAAAAATGGATCGCTTATGAACAAAACCCAGCCCAACGGTGTTGTTTCAAACTATAGTTACGACGGCGCCAACAGGCTTTCTAATTTGGAACACATCAAATCAGAAACAACCCTGGCAAAATTTGCCTACGAGCGGGATGGTATCGGCAATATCACCAAAGTCTCGGAAGAAGGAAGTTTTATCACTCAAACTACACCAACGCCAACATCAACACCAACAACTATCCCCACCCCAACGCCGACATCAGCCGCAACTCCCACCCCTACCAAAACCCCAACTCCGACTCCTACAACCGGAGCGACAGCAACTCCAACCCCGACAGCAACGACAAGTACGCCGACTCCCACGCCAACTCCCGCAAGCGGGCTTCCTGACTTGATTATCACGAACGTAACACTCTCGCCGACAAACCCAACCTCAGGAGTATCTTTTAGCGCCCAAGTTACAATTAAAAATCAGGGAACCTCGTCATCGCCGGCAAAATATGTAGGAACCGCCTACTATTATGATCTGACAAGCACACCAACCACCTCAACAACTTATAATGGGGGATTATATTCATATTTTACTCTTGCGGCAGGACAATCTAAAACGATAACGTTATCTTCTTTAAAACTAAATGGTACCGGAAATCACAACCTACGGCTTTATGTTGATGTTTTCAATGTAATTACGGAAAGTGATGAAACGAACAATGCCTACGGGCCGATCAATATCACCATCGCTCAATCACAATCTCCTTTACGGAATTTAGCAAAGTTCTTTGTCCTTCCCGAACTAAACAAACTCTTCACAATTCCGACAGTCAACGCTGCTGACAATCCGATGATCACATCCTTCTCATATGACGCATTGGGAAGAATTACAGGAGCAGCTTATCCGCAGAATCAGACCTATTCATACACTTACGACAAGGTAGACAACCGTTTGTCTCAAGTAATAAACAGCACAACCACCAATTATTCCTACAATGTTGACAACCAACTGACTCAGGAGGGCACAAATACTTATTCCTACAATCCCAACGGAGATACAACAGGCAAGACTCTCAGCTCAGGTACTCAGAATTTCACCTATGACTTTGAGGACAGGCTCACAAGCTTTAAAGCCGCTAATGGTACAACCACATCCTACCGCTATGACGGTCTTGGCAACAGACTGCAAAAAACAGTGAGGAGTACCACAACCCGATTTGTCAATGACATCTCAGGAAATCTCACCAACGTCCTCGCTGAGACGAACAGCTCAAATACCATCAGCACGTCCTACGTCTATGGAAACGGAATGGTCAGTATGGGATCAACGAGTACCTCAAGCAGATATTATCCCCTTGAAGACGGTCTTGGCAACGTGAGATTTATCACCAACAGTTCAGGCACAAATGTCCGCTCCTACACCTACGATCCATTCGGCAACATTTCCGGAACACAAGGCACTCTCACCGGTAACCGCTACCAATTCCAAACCCAGCAAAACGACCCAGAGTCAGGGATGTACTATTTGAGAGCAAGATATTATGATCCTGTAACGGGAAGATTTATCAGCAGGGACCCGGTAAAGGGTTATTTACAAGATCCACGAACCCAAAACGGCTACGATTACGCCCTGAATAATCCTGTTAATTTATCCGATCCAAGCGGGGAAGATATCCTACAAAATCAAGCACAAGGCGCAAGTTTTGAAAAATCGTGTCTAAATGCTTATAATGCCATAAAGAACACAAGCCCTTTAAAAGAATACGGAAATAGAATCCCCGATATTCTAACTAAAACAACTGTTGGAGAAATAAAATCAGGATCTTATACATCATTAACTCCTCAGATGACAAACTTCATTCAGTATGCGGCTGATACAGGAAGTAAGTTTACGCTTTATGTTAAGGAAGGAGCAAAACAATCCCTGCCACTACTTAATGCAATTCAAGGCGTGGGAGGAAGTGTAGTTACAGCAGGGGCGGTTGGTGCAGCAACATTTATTGAAGCGCCTTTTCTCTTCATAAATCCAAATCTCATTTCGCCAAATTATAATAGTACACAAGGCACTCAATTATAATATGTCTGCAACACAGAATCTAACAAAAGAACAAATAAGAGTATTAAAATTAATTAGCACAAATAACCTGGATTTTCAAAATATTAGCAAGAGTTCTCCTGAAAAAATTGATAGGTGGGTAAAACAATATTATCAAGATAAACCGGTAATAGACGACTTAAATAACCAAGGAGTTCATATTACTAAATTATATGATCTGATGTACCCCGATTTTAGTGAAGAACAATATATTAAAGCAATTCCTATACTTGTTAAATGGCTAAATAATAATGAATTACAAAATCATGTAAAAGCTTCTATCATTCAAGCGCTGATTGAAAAACCCGTTTCTAAAAATTATGCATTTGACGCTATTATTAATATCTTCAAATCCACAGATAAAAATTATAGAGATGAATGGGGATTTCAAACTGACATGCCAATGATGCTTGGAAATGCGTTTAGATTATGGGTTGATGATGATCATGCAGAGATTATTTTTAATTTATTGAAAAATAAAAAATTTAGAGAAGATGATTTTTTACTTGGTTCTCTAGCTAATTTCAAAAAACCTGAGAATATCAAAAAAGCAACAGCGTTTCTAATGAAAGAACTACAAAAACCCAATATTTATAATGCCAGATTAGGTGCAATAATATCAACATTGAAAAAATTAAAAGCCGTAGAAGCAAGAGAATTAATATATCCATTCACTAATTTTCCTAATAATTATAAAAGAACTATAGAAATTGACCCGAAAAAATATGGGTATATAACTGATACCGAAATAAGAAACGAGGCCAAAAAAACAATAGCTAAATTTGACAAGCTGATCAATTCTAAATAGCACATTTATAATTAATTGAGGGTTTAGACGGGGGCAGGGGAATATCCGTTTCCTGACCAACTCAGGCGGAGTCAATGTCAAAAACTATAATTACGATCCATTTGGCAATATCATAAACTCAAATGGGACTGGTAATACCAATTACCGTTTTAATACACAGCAGAACGATCCAGAATCAGGTATGTATTATCTCAGGGCAAGATATTACGACCCAACAACAGGAAGATTTATCAGCCGTGATCCGGTCAGAGGCGTACTCACATCTCCTCAAAGCCAAAATGGTTATAGCTACGCCCACAATGATCCCATCAACCTTTCAGATCCATCTGGCAAAGCTGTACCTCTGCTAGTATATCTCGCGGGGGCCTGGGCTATCGCTGAACTTGGTCTGACTGCAGCAGATGCATATGATTTTGCGAATACAATGCAAGATCCAAATGCGAACATCTGCGATAAAGCATGGAGCGGAGCACTATTTGCAGCCGGAATAATAGGGCCGGGAGGAGGGTATGGACAAGCTGCAAAAGGAATTAAGTATGGAGAAAAAATTATAAAACAGATGGGTACTCGTGGATGGACACAAGAGGCAATAGAGACATTAATTAAAAATCCTGCCAAAACAATAGATGTAACAGACACAAGACATTTACCAAGCGGAACACAATTAAATGATCCAGCAACAGCTTTTATAAATAAAGACGGAAGTTATGTCATAAGAAATAATAAAACTGGCGATGTAGTACAAGTAAGTAATAGGAATGACCCAAACTGGAAAGCTCCTTGGGATAAATAACATGTTATGAATTTAAATGAAGTAATAAAAGAAAAATACGGTTCTTATGCTTTTGAGAAGGCCGGAGAGTTACTATTCAAATGGCCTGATGTTCTTAAAATAATCAACTATTGTGAAAAGAATAATATAATTGTCGTGGGTATGAATTTTTGGATTCAAAGAGGTAAAGATATTATTGAAATTAACTCAACAAATTATGAAGATATAAATATAGGATTTGGGGCGTCTCAAAAAACAACAAAAGCCGCAAGAGCCTTAATTAAAGACAAACTTCCAGATAATGCAAGTTATGTTTCTTTTGTTTTGGGGTATGAAACTCAACCAAGCAAATAAACATGGGTACAATAAAGATGAATACATTATGTCCTGTATGTGGTTTTAATTTAGGATTTCCAGCATGGAAGGGATACTCAGCCTCTCACGAAACGTGTCTTTCTTGTGGTATTGAATTTGGTTATCACGATGTAATGGAGGCAAGTGGAATTATAGGAACAAAGGAAGAAATATACATGATGTGGAGAAAAAAATGGATCGAGAAAGGAATGCCTTGGTCTGTATCAGAAGCGTATAAGCCTACTAATTGGAATCCAAAAAAACAATTAAAAAATATTGGAATAGAAATATGAAGAAGATTATCGCTTGCTTTTTAGCACTAATTTTATTTTTTTCTTCACTTATCCCAGTCTTTCAAAATTCCTTTTCTCCACAAAAAGTATATGCTGAAACCTGTATTTACTACCTTGAGGACGGGCTGGGAAATGTGAGATTTATCACATCCCGTTCAGGAACAAATGTGAGATCTTATACCTACGACCCCTTCGGCAATATTACAGGGACACAGGGCACTCTCACCGGCAACCGCTACCAATTCCAAACCCAGCAAAACGATTCAGAGTCAGGCATGTATTATCTCAGGGCAAGATATTACGACCCAACAACAGGAAGATTTATCAGCCGTGATCCGGTAAAAGGAACTCTAGTAAATCCTCAAACTCAGAATCCGTATGCGTATGCTGGAAATAACCCAGTAAACATTTCTGACCCGTCAGGAAAATGGTGGGGGCCATTCTCCATTGATAGTATTCACAATGACTGGAATAACTGCCAATATGGTACAGCAATTGCAAAAACAGGCGTAGTAGCCGTAGGAACAGGTTTAGCTGCCGCGGGCGTAGTCGCTGCAGGGGTTTACGTGGTAGGAGCAGTTGGAGCAACGGAAGTAGCAGTAGGCACAACAGCAATTGCGGGGAAAATAACGGGATATACAAAACATGGAATTAATCAAGCAATAGGCAGAGATGAAGGAATAGGCGTAAGCCCTAATGCGATACTTGATGCCATCAGCAATCCTGCACAGATTATAAAACAAGCGGATGGATCTATAAAATATATTGGAAATATGGCAACAGTTATATTAAATAATGCCGGAAAAGTTATTACAACATGGGCTAATTCCGGAGAAGGAATAAGGGGCCAATAAATATGGCGCAGCTAATAAGCTTAGATAAAAAAAATATACTCGTGATTAGACCGACTGGGTACGAGCAAAAAGAAGAATCTTGGTTTTCGGCGGAAGTAAAGTTAATAGAGAAAGAAAAGAATCTCGAGAAAGGATCAGCAGCTTTTCATATTAATGATTTTGTTGAATTAATAAATGGGATTAAATCTATAAAATCTAATATCCATCATTCATTTATTTTTGATCCAATCGAGCCTTATTTGAAAATGACACTCAAGGCAGAAAATAATCAATATATTGCAGATATATCATTTTGTAAAGGCCCTATCTTTGAAGAATCAAAGTACAAAAAAATGAAAATTATTATATCTGAAGAAAAATTAAACCAATTTATAAATCAAATTACTTTTGAACTCAAGCAGATAGATGCAGCACTTAAAATAAAAAGTGTTGAATTGTAAACGAATCTCGTCAGTGCAGTATATTTTTTGATATATTTAATCAGTAGCACATTTAAAATAAACTAAGGATTTTGAGGAGGGGGATAGGGCAACTGGAGAGCGGCCAATGGCCAGGCAAATATCCAGATGCTCTATCAAGGGCAACAGCAAGATCCTGAGAGCAATCTCTATTATCTGCGAGCGAGATATTACGATCCTGCTACAGGAAGATTTATCTCACGGGATCCGGTAAAGGGAACTCTAACAAATCCTCAAACCCAAAATCCATATGCTTATGCCGGGAATGATCCTATAAATAATAGCGATCCAAGCGGAGAATTTTATCCCGAATTAGCCGTTCTAGGTGGGGGATTAACGCTCGCAGGCCTTGAAGTGGGCGGAGCAATTTATGGCGCAGCAACATCATGTGGCAATCCTATACAGGGAGCTATAGTTGGAGATCAAAATGCCATTGAGTCTCCGGTTGGCCAAGTGGCTCTTGGAGCAGCGACATTGGGAATGATGACAATGCCCCGCACCTGGATCATCAAATAATGTTGCACAATCAACAGGAAGAACTAACCCCATGAATTCAGCAGAGCAAAGTGCTATGGAACAGTTAATGGCTAATCCAACAGCGGGGACACAATTAGGAATAAAACTGGTTTAGTTTTGTCACCCCGTGTTCTTGAGAAAAGACTGACTATGGAAAATTTACCATAGATTAAGTATCATATGCTATATGAGCAATCTTGTGCGGCTATTAGAACTAAAATCGGAGTATTGGGTAAATGAAGAAAAGAAAAAATCGCAATCGCTGATTGGAAACCTCGTAAAATACTTAGAAAAAAGCAAACTTCGCGAGCCTCAGATAGAAGCAATAAAGGTATATTTCTGGTTAAAGTTCGTCGGAAATAATCAAAAAATATCAGACATAATCAGAGCAGGGCTTTTGTATGACGAGGAAACGGCGCAAGAATACGATAATTTTTATAATTTTGGAAATAATTACGCGACACATTTTCTGAATCAATTTTTTCAGGACAACGGCCTTTCTAATCTGCAAAGAAAATTGGCAAATGATCCCATGGGCAAAAAAACAAATTGGGACAAATTTTTGGAAGAGCTTTTGCATAATTACGATTACCCGAATTATTTATTCAGTTTGCCGATGGGAGCGGGTAAAACTTATTTGATGGCTTGTTTTATTTATTTGGATTTATATTTTGCCGGCTTGTACAAGACTGATAAAAGATTCGCCCATAATTTCATTGTTTTGGCTCCGCCGGCATCAAAAACCGCGATTTTGCCGTCTTTGCAAACCATCAAAAATTTTAATCCGGAATGGATTCTGGTCAAAAACGAGGCGGATAAATTAAAACGGATAATTCAAATAGAAATTTTGGATGTTTTGAATTCTCAAAGAAAAGACAAATTGCAAGGCAATAATCCTAATTTGGAAAAAGTCAGCCGGATTTCGCAGACCAAAGATTTTGGAATGGTTTTTATCACAAACGCGGAAAAATTTCTGGAAAAATACGGGGAGAAAGACAAAATCTACACCGATCCGAAAAGTTTGTATTACGACGGAAAAAAAGTCAGTCAATATTTAAAAACCAATGAATTGAGAGAAAAACTATCCAAGATAGGTTATTTGGGCGTGATTCTGGACGAGGTGCATCACAGTTATAAAAATTCAGATGACGAAAAGAAGCTGAGAGATTCCGTAAGAATTTTGAATCAACACAAAAATGTGGTGTCCGCGCTTGGTTTTTCAGGCACGCCTTATGTCAGACATAAAGTGAAAATAGGCGGCGAAGAAGTGAAATTAAACCAAATTCAAGATATTGTTTATAATTATTATCTTAATCAGGGCATAGGCAGGTTTTTGAAAATTCCGGAAATAAAAAAAGTGGAAATAAAAGAAGATTTATTTATTGAACAGGCTTTGAGCGATTTTTTTGCTAATTTTGACATTGAATACAAGAACGGCGCCAAAAGCAAAATCGCTTTTTATTGCCCGTCAATCAAAGTTTTGAACGAAAAAATCTTGCCGGCGATTCAAAGCTGGTACAAGGAAAATCGAACCGGCAAGGAAAGTGAAATTTTTAAATTTTATACCGATGGAAAAAAAGAGAACAAACAATATGATTTGCCCAAAGACAGTTTGGCCGTATTCAACAATTTAGACAAGCCATATTCCGAAAAAAGAATTATTTTGCTGGTGGCGATTGGCAAAGAGGGCTGGGATTGTAAAAGTTTGACCGGCGTGGTCTTGCCTCGCCAAAAGACGACCAAGAATTTCGTCTTGCAGACGACTTGCCGATGTTTGCGAGAGGTTGACAACGCTGCCCGTGAAAAAGCTTTGATTTATTTGGAAAAAGACAATTATGAAACGCTGGACAAAGAGCTGAAAGAAAATTATAATTTAACCATCTCTGATTTGAAATTCATTCAAGATCAAGCGATTCCCGTAAAAATAAGAAAACCTAAGCTAGGCAAGCTGAAATACAAGCAAATTGAAACAAAATACAAAATCATTTTGAAAAAGATCAAAGCCGACAATCTGAATAATTTTGATTTTGCCAAAATCAAAGAAAAATACGATTACGACAAAAGGATAATCACAGGCAAGATCGGCCAAGCTGGTTTGGTGGCGGAGAGAGAAGCGAAATACACGAATTCAAGCCAAGAGGATTATTCGTTCAATGATTTTATTTATGATTTGGCGCGAGAGACTTTTGGCAAATTCAACGAAATTGATTTGTTGGCAAAACATAAAGAAGAGCTGGAAAAGATTTTTGAAAAAATACATAGGGAAATAGATTGGATTAAATTCAATCCGAATTTGGAAATCATTGATGTCGTAAAATATACAGCTTCCTTCTTGGCGGAAGAAATTGAGACGAAAAAAGAAATCATCACTCAGGATATGGAAATTGAATTGCTGGAATGGGAAATAAAAAATCCAGCGATTGCGCTGAAAAACGCCGGCGGAGCTTGGGGGAAATTTTTGCCGGAAATAACCAAAACCAACGCGGAAATGTACAAAAGACATCCGGAAGATATAGAAGAGGAAGTTAAAAATTTGGATCCGCAAGATGCCAGTTTCAATTATTCGCCGTACAAAATGGACAGCGGTTTTGAAACAAACGCCTTGTCAGAAATGCTGAAAATCAGCGAGCTTGAGGGTTTGGAAGTTTATTACAACGGCTACAAAGGTCAACTGGAAAATTTCTGGATTCAGACTCCGGATGGAGTTTATACGCCGGATTTTTTGGTTTTGAAAAGAAAGAATAACCAAAAATATAAAACCGCCAAAGACAAAAACGAGATTGAAAAGGTTTTAATAGTGGAAATGAAAGGCGAGATTTACGACAATGAATTCGGAAAAAAAGAAAATTTCGTGAAAAATGAATTTATAAAGCATAATCCAAATTTTGAGTTTGTAAAATTTACCGATCCGGAGAATAAAAATAATTTTGTCAAACATATAGATGAATTTAAAAAAATAATTAAAAATTTTTAATCATGCAGTTTTGTCATTGCGAGGAGCCGTAGCGACGAAGCAATCCCGAGTTTGTTTTTATGAATAAATTCCGAGTATTAGAGATTGCTTCGCCTCGAGTACGGGGCTCGCAATGACAGAATGAGCGTAAAATTTAATCTTATGAAAACAAAAATAAAATCATACAACATAGAGCCGGCCAGAGGGCAGGCTTTGCTGAAATTTCAAGGAAGAATTTTTCCCAAATCAATGGATCTGTTTGAGGCGGAAACTGTTGAGGAAATTAAGCAAAAAAACCAAAATTTGGATTTGCGCGACAAGCAAAAAGAATTAAACGCCGATTTCAAAAATCTGCTTTTGCAAGGCGACGCCTTGTCCGCTTGCGCTTATTTGAAATCAAAGGATATCAAAATTGATTTGGTCTATATTGATCCGCCTTTTGCCAGCGGAGCGAATTACGCCAAAAAAGTGTATTTGCGAAATGGCGATAAAACAAAGTTTGAAAACGACGACAGCAGTATTGGCGAGGAAATTATGTATGGCGATATTTGGCAGAAAGAAGATTATTTGAATTGGCTATATGAAAGATTGCTGGCGATTCGGGATGTTATGAGCGAAAAAGCCAGCATCTATGTGCATTTAGATTGGCATATCGGAGCTTATGCCAAAGTTTTACTTGATGAAGTGTTTGGGGAGGAGAATTTTGTGAATGAAATTATATGGAGTTATACAGGGCCAAGTTCAGCGACCGATACTTTTGCCAAAAAACACGATACAATATTTTTTTATAGTAAATCAGAAAATAAAAATTTTAATTTGCAATATATTAAACATGTAAGCGGTTTGCATAATACTGGACAAGTATTTGGCGACAATAATAAAGACGAAGACGCAGTTAGAGGAAAAGAAGAAACAGGTAAAAAACTTGAAGATTGGTGGATTGATATTTTTGCGGGAGAAAGATATAGAAATGAGCTTCAAGGCTATTCAACTCAAAAACCTGAAAAATTGTTAGAAAGAATTATAAAAGCCAGTTCTGATGAAGGTATGATTGTTGCTGATTTTTTTAGCGGCAGCGGCACAACTGCCAAAGTGGCGGATGATTTGGGCAGGAAATTTATCGCTTGCGATATCGGCATAAACGCCATTGAAACAACCAGAGATAGATTAGTCAAAGCCGGAGCGAGTTTTGATATTTTGAAAATCAAAGACGGAGTAAGATTATTCAGGAATCCTGCCCAAACAACACAAAAGATTTTTTCCTTGATTGACGGCTTCCGGCCAAGGGCAGAGCTGGAATTAAGCGAATTTTGGGACGGCGGAATCGCCGACGCCAATGGCAATTTTGAGCCGGTTAAATTCATCGGCATTGACAAGAAATTAACCAAAGAATTATTAGGAGCGGTGCTGGAAGAAATTTATACCTTGGAGGATTCGGAAACCGGAACGAGCAAGGTAAAAATAATTTGCGCTTTTAAAGACTTGGAAATTGACCAGAGCTATGTCAACAAAGAAATAAAAGAAGATAAGAAAACCCTGATAGAAGTCGAACTCGTCAGTCTGGACGATTTATTGGCGGAAAAAAGAGATTTGCTTTTTGCCGAAGACAGCGCCGGGATTGAAATTAAAAAAGAGGGAAGCAAACGCAAAGTCAAAATTAAGAAATACTTCAGCCCGTATTTGAAAACCAAAATAGACGAATACAATGCCAAGAAAGTCAAGAAAGATAATTTATTTGAAAAAGACGGAACCAAAACGGTTAAAATCAGCGACAATGGTTTGGAGTTGATTGAATCGGTTCAGTTTGATACTGAGTTAAAGAAGAATGGCGTTTGGACAAGTAATTTAGCGCTGGAAGACAAAGCGGAAATAAAAGCCAAGATCAAAGGAGTCTATGAATTGCCGATCAGTAAATTCAAAATCAAAATCCGCAATATAGCCGGAGATGAGATTATCATCAACAGTGAAGAAATTAAAAAAAATGACTATTGACATGGGGAGAGATTGTATGCTATACATAAAATACTCTGTTTCAAACAAAGATACAAGGGTTAAGCCCCGAGTATCTTTTATTGCATATTAGAGTTTTTTTTCATCCCGCTCAGCGGGGACTGCCTAAAGCAATATCACAAATGCCAAAACAACTCGCACCACAAAAAAACAATATAGTTAGACAGAACTGGGGAAAGAACTATACAATACTACCTCCGCTGGACCTTTTAGCGGTACAAAAAAATTCATACAAATTATTTCAAGAAGTAGGAATAGCGCAAATTCTGAAAGAAATATCACCTGTTGATGATTTCACCGGAAAAAATTGGAGTCTTTCCTTTAGTACCCATAAAATAGGCAAAAACACAAGTGACGCGGAGACGGCTCTCGAGAAAGGCCTTACCCACAACGCGCCCCTGACAGTGAAGGTTATTTTAACTAACAAAAAAACAGATGCCACTTATGAAGCGGAAGTTTTTTTAGGAGACATTCCTCAAATGACAGAACGGGGAACTTTTATAATAAACGGTATCGAAAGAGCAGTAGTCAATCAATTAGTCCGTTCCCCCGGGGTATTTTTTACGGGAACACAAGATCCGATTACCGGTAAAACACTACATTCCACAGAAATCCGTCCATCTCATGGTTCTTGGCTTGAGTTCGCGACAACTCGTTATGGTACAATCACAGTTAAAATTGACAGGAGACGTAAATTTCTTGCCACCACTTTTCTCCGTGCATTAGGGATATCAGATAATAATGCCATAAAAGAAAAATTCAAATCAATTGAAGAGGGCTCAGAAGTTTCGTTCATTGAAAATACTTTGCAGAAAGATGAAACAACCAGCGAAACCGAAGCTCTTGTAGGGATATTCAAGAAAATGCATCCGGGAGAACCTATTGTTCTTGATAAAGTCAGGGAGTACTTCACCAATCTTTTTTTCAACAGCCGTCGTTATGATTTGGGAGTAGTAGGAAGATACAAAATAAACAAGCGGCTTAAAGCAGTAGCGGGGTATAGTGAGTCACAGGATCGAGTTTTAACCGTTGATGATATTATCGCGGCAATTTCCTACCTCATAATACTGGAACAAGGCAAAGGCGACGTAGATGATATTGATAGCCTTGCCAATAGACGAGTCCGTAGCGTTGGTGAGTTAGTTGCTATAAATGCTTTCCGCGTTGGTGTTCTTCGTATCGAAAGAAGCATTAAAGAGCGCATGAGTCTTTTACAGCCCGATACTCCCATTGCGGTAGCAAATCTTATAAACGCGCGTCCTATTATGGCTGCTATCAATGAATTTTTCCGCACTTCACAGTTATCTACCATCCTCGATCAAACCAACCCTCTTTCCGAAATAGACAACCTCAACCGTCTGACAGTCATGGGTACGGGAGGTATTTCAAGAGAAAGAGCAGCCTTTTCAATTCGTGATATCAATAGTTCGCAATATGGGAGAATTGATCCGATTAGAAGTCCTGAAGGTCCGAATATTGGACTCGTTACCTATATCGCTCTTTATGCAAGGGTAAATGATTATGGTTTCCTTGAGTCTCCATATAAGAGAGTTATTAAAGAAAAAAGAGGCGGGAAGACGCGCGTTTTAATAACCGACGAAATTTTTTATATGACAGCGGATGACGAACGGGAGCACTATATAACTCATGCAGGTATTTCTATTTCTGATAATAATGAAATTATTGAACCAAGAATTGCTGCACGCTACAAAGGAGAATTTATTGAAGTTGATAAAGAAGCAATTGAATATATCGATGTTGCTCCGCGTCAAGTAGTCGGTACATCAGCATCTTTGATTCCTTTCATTGCGCATGATGAAGCCAACCGCGCGCTTATGGGTACACATATGCAATGTCAAGCTGTCCCACTGGTAAATCTGGAAAGTCCGATTGTGGGAACAGGTATGGAAGCAACAATAGCTGAAGTAATGAAAAGAGTTGTAAGAGCGCCGATCAGCGGGAAGGTAAGCTATGTTGACTCGGAAAAAGTAATACTGGAAGATAAAGAAGGTAAAAAAGAAACTTTCCCGATTGAAACATTCCAGCGGACATCACAAGCAACATGCTACACACAGCGGCCGATGGTGATAGAAGATCAATCAGTAAAAAAAGGCGATTATCTAATTGATGGCCCGTCAGCACAAAACGGAGAATTAGCACTCGGTCGTAATCTCCTGATTGCCTATGCCTCGTTAGATGGATTAGGTTATGAAGACGCCATCGTTATTTCAGATCGCTTAGTCAAAGACAATGTTTTGTCATCAATCCATATCGAGAAATATGAAGCATCAGTCGTCGAAACCAAGTTGGGACCTGAAGAAACAACGCGTGATATTCCCAACGTCTCAGAAGAAGATCTGGCAAACGTTGACGTAGATGGTATTGTTGTTCTGGGAAGCGAAGTCTCACCGGGTGATATACTCGTCGGGAAAATCGCTCCCAAAGGCGAAACTGAATTAACAGCGGAAGAAAGATTACTGCGCGCGATTTTCGGTGAACAGGCGCGTGAAGTTCGTGACACAAGTCTTCGTATGCCTCATGGTGAACGCGGAACGGTTATCAATGTTCAAATTTTGGATAGGAAACAAGGTGACGAACTTGAGCCTGGAACAACTCGCAAGATCATTGTCGAGGTTGCTCAATTCCGTCATGTTGTAGTTGGTGATAAAGTCGCCGGCCGCCATGGAAATAAAGGTATTATTTCCCGTATCTTACCTGTTGCGGATATGCCTTATCTTCCTGATGGCACAGCGGTTGATATCGTTATTTCTCCGATTAGCGTACTTGCTCGTATGAATCTGGGACAACTTCTTGAAGCGCATCTTGGCATTGCTGCTCAAAAACTTAATATGAAGATAGGTGTTCCGGTTTTTGAAAAAATTTCCGAAAAAAAAATTGTAGAATTACTTAAACTTGCGAATTTACCTGTTTCCGGGAAAATGCAATTATTCGATGGCCGCACAGGTATGCCATATGAAAAAGAAGTTGTGGTTGGAATTGAATACATTATGAAGCTTATTCATATGGTTGAAGACAAGACGCATGCCCGGTCAACAGGTCCATACTCACTGGTTACCCAACAGCCTCTTGGTGGAAAAGCGCAAATGGGAGGTCAGAGACTTGGAGAAATGGAAGTATGGGCATTGGAAGCACATCGCGCTAGGTATATCTTACAAGAAATGTTAACAATTAAATCAGATGATGTTGTCGGCCGCGCAAAGGCGTTTGAAGCGATCGTTAAAGGAACCGATATTCCGACACCCAAAGTTCCTGAATCATTTAAAGTACTTATTAAAGAATTGCAATCACTCGGACTTAATGTTGTACCAATGGGAGCTGTAGTCGCAAGTGATGCGGTTGAAATAAAAGAAGAAAAATCAGCGGAAGAAGTAAAAGAACAGGTTCAGGAATTGCAAAAATCACTGGAAGTAGAAAATATTATTGAGGAAAGCAAGCAGCCTGAGCAAGTATCAGCGCCTATCAAGGAAACAGAGAATGGAGGAGTAGTTTAATGAATAAAAACATAACCAAAGATCTCAATATTTCAGACTTTAAGTCGCTAAAACTTCTATTAGCTCAAAATGAGGATATTCTTCAATGGTCTTACGGAGAAGTCACCAAACCGGAAACCATTAATTATCGTACACTTCGTCCGGAAAAAGACGGATTATTTGATGAAAGAATTTTTGGACCGACCAAAGATTGGGAATGTTATTGCGGTAAATACAAAAGAATTAGATATAGAGGTATTGTCTGTGACAAATGCGGTGTTGAAGTAACTCTTTCCCGGGTGAGGAGAGAGAGATTGGGCCATATTAATCTTGCCTCGCCTGTTGGGCATGTATGGTTCTTTAAAGGAGCATCTTCGTCATTGGCTCTATTATTAGATATTCCGCAAAAAAATCTTGAATCAATTATTTATTACGCGTCATATTTAATTACAAAAATTGATGAAGAAAAGAAAAAAGAGGCCCTCGAATTATTTATCAACAATATTCAGAAAAGAAAAGATGCGCTGCAAAAAAAGAAACTGGACGAAGAAGAGCGGATCAATAAAGAAGCAGAAGATAAGAAAAATGAATTAAAATCTACCGTGAAAGAACGCAAACAGCTCATTCTTGAAGAAGTGGAACTCACTAGGAAACAAAAAATAATGCACGCCGGTGAATCAGTTGATTCGGAATCCGGTAAGATTGATGAAATTTCCGAAACCTTTACAAAGTTGCTAAAAAGCCTTCGTGTTGGCAGCGTCTTGTCTGAGGACGAATATTTCAAGCTTCTCGAATACGACATACCAATCTTCTTTACAATCAAAACCGGTGCGGAGGCATTTCCTGAAATAATTAACAACCTTGATTTATCCAAACTTATCGCCTACCTTCGTACCGAATCGGAAAAAACAACAGGCCAGCGCTATTTAAAAATTGTAAAGCGGCTTAGGTTGATTGAAAATATGCGTAAAGCAGGCGTAAGTCCTTCAGCAATGGTACTATCTGCTATTCCGGTTATTCCCCCTGACCTTCGTCCGATGGTACAACTCTCCGGTGGAAGATTTGCGACCTCGGATCTTAACGATTTATATAGAAGAGTAATTAATCGTAATAATAGATTAAAGCATCTATTATTACTCGGTGCGCCGGAAATAATTCTTCGCAACGAAAAAAGAATGCTGCAGGAATCGGTTGACGCGCTCATAGATTCTTCACAAAGAACCAATCAAACAGCAGCAACTACCCTGCGTTCGCTATCAGATATGTTGCGCGGAAAACAAGGGCGTTTCCGCCAAAATCTTCTTGGAAAACGCGTTGATTATTCAGGCCGCTCTGTTATCGTTGTCGGTCCGGAGCTTGAGTTATCTCAATGCGGATTACCCAAGGAAATGGCTCTTGAGATGTTTAAGCCCTTTATCCTTCGCGAAGTCATCATCAGGGGACTCGCGACAAATATTAAATCAGCCAAGCGCTACATCGAGAGGCGCCCGCCGGAAGTATTCGATATTCTCGAAGAAATTACCAAAGAACATCCGATCCTTCTCAATCGTGCGCCAACCTTGCACAAATTAGGTATCCAAGCCTTCTATCCGGTTCTAATAGAAGGATCAGCAATCCAGCTTCATCCTTGTGTTTGTGCCGGCTATAATGCGGACTTTGACGGAGACCAGATGGCTGTCCATATCCCTTTATCTAAAAAAGCACAGGAAGAAGCGATAAGGCTAATGATGCCGGCGCATAATTTACTCAAGCCGGCCAATGGCGATCCTATTACTCTTCCAAATAAAGAAATGGCGCTTGGTATCTATTACATGACCAGTCTTGATGAATCAATCCGTAAAAATGAAGAGATTCAGCAATATTTCAGCAATACCAATAATACGCTGCTTGCGTATGATCTTGGCAAAATTAAATTGCGTGAACCGGTCAAGGTTCGGGTCGGTATCCATGGAAAAGAAAAAGTTATTGAAACCAGTGCCGGAAGACTGAAATTCAATGAATTATTACCTGCTGATTTTGGATTTATCAACGAAAACATCAATGCTTCAGTTATCAAACAGATCACAACAAAAGCAATGAAAATGTACCCATCGGATCAAGTTGCAAAGCTTATTGATAAAATTAAAAATCTCGGTTTCTTTGCGGCAACAGTTTCAGGTATCAGTGTTTCGGTATTTGATAACGTGATTATTCCCGAAAAAGCTGAACTCGTAAATAAATCAGAGAAAAAGGCAGCTGCGATTGATGAAGAATATCAACGGGGACTTATTACTTTGAGCGAAAAGAAAAGGCTTTCAAATGAGGTTTGGATGAAAGCAACAGATGAAATAGCTAACCTGACATGGAATAATCTAAAATCAGAAAATCCGATCAAGATCAGTATTGATTCAGGAGGAACAAGGGCGGGCGTCGAACAACTCAAGCAGCTTTCAGCGATTAGAGGATTGATTGTCGACCCATTAGGTAAAATTGTTGAGTTGCCGATTAAATCAAACTTCCGGGAAGGATTATCCATTTTCGAATATGTCGCGTCCGCTCGTGGTTCAAGAAAGGGATTGACAGATTCTGCCCTTAAGACTGCGAATGCGGGATATCTTACTAGAAGGTTGGTAGACGTTGCGCATGAAGTTATTATTAGGAAAGAAGATTGCGGAACAAAAGAAGGATTATTAATCAGTAAAAATGACAAAGACCGTACAAGCAAGCTTGTGGATAGGGTTCTTGGAAGAATTCTGGCAGAAAATATTGTATCTAAGAAGACAAAGAAAATAATTCTCAAGGCCGGAGATGAAATAAATGAAGAAAATGCGGTAATTATAGAAAAAAACGAAATTACACAAGTTACTGTTCGTACGCCTTTGCTTTGTAAACTTGCTTATGGATTATGCGCCAACTGTTATGGTTGGGATATGTCAACCAAACACAAAATAGAACAGGGCGTTCCAATCGGAGTTATTGCCGCGCAAAGTATCGGGGAGCCGGGAACACAGCTGACAATGAAGGTGAAGCATTATGGAGGCATCGTTATGTCAGACGTTACACAAGGCTTGCCTCGTGTAGAAGAACTCTTTGAAATGCGTACGCCCAAAAACCTGGCGGTTATTTCTGAAATAACAGGTAAAATAAAAATTGAAACAACCAATGAGGGCCATCTTATTCAGGTCAAAAATACCCGGATCAAGCCAATTGAAGCTCAGGAATACTTCGTTCCGCTTTCAACAGTGCTCACGGTTGCTGATGGAGATGAGATAACAGCAGGTACACCGCTCGCTGAAGGAGATCTTGATCCAAAAGAAGTACTCAAGATCGGCGGCCTGTTAATGGTTCAACATTATCTGATTACAGAGGTACAAAAAGTATATGAATCTCAAGGAATTGGTATCAATGATAAGCATTTCGAAGTCATTATTCGCAAGATGTCGGATAAAATAATTGTAGAAAGCGTAGGCGATACCTCCCTTATTCCGGGAGACTTTATTACCAAGGCTAGATTTGAAGAAATAAACGCGGAAGTACTCTCAGAGGGCGGAGAGCCGGCAACCGGACGGCAAATAACTTTAGGTATTACTAAATCAGCGTTATTCTCCGATTCATGGCTTTCGGCTGCATCCTTCCAGGAGACAACCAGAGTACTCACGGAAGCGGCTCTCGAAGGACGGGAAGACAAACTCCTGGGCTTGAAAGAAAATGTTATTCTCGGCCGTCTTATTCCCGTAGCCGGAATGGACGCGGAAGAACCTTCAACACAAAGTGCACAGCCGGTTCAACAACCAAAAACACAAGAAGCAACTGCGTAGAGTAATTTTCAGTTTTTAATTTTTATTCAAATCTCAATTTTAAAGATTTTAAATTAAATAATTGAAAATTCAACAAAAAAACTAAAAAAACATACGAAATAAGAATAAAGTATGTTATAATACTGAAGATTAAAAGGAGAAATTTATGCCGACATTGTCACAATTATCCAAAAGAGGAAGACAAAAAAGAATTAAAAAGACACGATCAACAGCGCTCAAAAGACTTTTTAATGCCAAAGATCGGGTTTACAAAGAAGCGAATTCTCCGCAAAAACGTGGTGTTGTTACATTGGTGAAAACCATGACACCAAAAAAACCAAATTCGGCGCTGCGTAAAGTTGCCCGTATCAAACTATCCAACAAAACCGAAGTTACAGCCTATATTCAAGGAGTTGGTCACACTCTTTCCGAACACGGTATTGTGCTCGTGAGAGGCGGACGTGTCCGTGACTTACCCGGAGTAAAATATCATTTAGTTCGCGGAAAATATGATCTACTTGGAGTTGAGGGAAGAAAATCTTCAAGAAGTATATACGGTACCAAATTACAAAAAGCAGGAGGTTCCACCTCCAAATAATATAAATACAAGCCTTACGTTTTAAGCCTTATGTCATAAGTCTTACGTCTTAAGTCTTAAGTCTAATCATGAGACACAAAAAAGCTGAAAAAAGACAAATAGAACCGGATACAATTTACAATAATTTATTAGTCGCCAAACTTATTAATTATATTATGTTTGACGGCAAAAAGAATGCTGCGCAGCAGCAAGTGTACGCGGCGCTTGATATTCTCAAAGCCAAAGGCGAAGATCCTGTCAAGGTTATGGAAAAAGCC
>JAHIGH010000274.1 GCA_018900295.1 Patescibacteria group bacterium
AGTTAACGGATTTTCCTCAGGCCCTATGAATTGGGCGGAACTGTACTCGCTTGCGACAAAAGATATTGTGCAGCAAGGCGGTTCGAGGAGAGGCGCTCTCATGCTCATGTTGCATGATTGGCATCCGGATATCGAAGAATTTATTACTATCAAGCAAGACCTGAACAAAATTAATGGCGCCAATCTTTCCGTCTGTGTCTCAGATGATTTTATGGAAGCGGTGAAAACGGATAAAGACTGGAATCTTTTATATCCTGACCTTGATGATCCGAAGTACGATACAAAATGGAACGGAGATATTCATGACTGGATCGCGATGAAGGGGAAAGTCAAAGTACATAAAACAATAAAAGCATCCTATCTTTGGAATCTTATTTGCGAAGCGGCATGGAGAAGCGCAGAGCCGGGACTTCATTTCCTCCAGCGCTCCAACAAAAGATCAAATACATGGTATTTTGAAAAACTTCTCGCGACCAATCCATGTGGGGAACAACCGCTTGGGGCTTGGGCAGTATGTAATTTAGGCGCGATGAACCTCTCTGCGTATGTCAATGGTGAAGAATTCGATTATAACTCTTTTGGGAAAGACGTGCACATTGCCATACGTTTCCTTGATAATGTGATTAATGATACACACTACTTCTTCAAAGAAAACGAAAAGGTCGCCAAAGATATTCGGAGGACCGGTCTTGGTATTATGGGAATTGCCGATATGTTTATTAAAATGAAGATCCGTTATGGCTCGGAAGAATCGGTAAAAGTTTCAAATAAGATTTTTGAGATTCTTCGTGACAATTCGTATATTGCCTCTTCTGACATCGCCAAGGAAAAAGGGACTTTTCCGAAATACGAGAAAGAGAAGTATCTGCAAGGGTATCATATACAGGCATTACCCAAGACAATCCGTGAGAGGATTATAAAGCATGGAATTCGTAATGCCGTTCTATTGACAGTTGCCCCAACCGGTTCAACCAGTCTTGTTGCCGGTGTTTCAAGCGGTATTGAGCCTATCTTTGAGTTTGAATATACGCACAATGGCCGCCTCGGCAAGCAATTGATATGCCATTCGCTCTATGGTGAATGGAAAAAAACTCATCCGGGAGAGGATCGTCCCGACTATTTTGTCAGCGCGAATGATTTAGCGCCGGATGATCACGTCAAGATACAGGCAGTTGCTCAAGGATATATTGACGCATCAATTTCAAAGACAGTAAATGCTCCCAATAGTCATACGGTAGAAGATGTAAAAAGACTCTACATGCTCGCCTATGATATGGGGCTCAAAGGAATTACCTATATGCGCGATGGTTCCCGCCAGGGTGTTTTGGAGCGCATAGAAGAGAAGAAGGAAAAAATTCCAATCATGGCAAGCCTTCCGGCGATTCCTGTTACGCCGCGTGTTCCTCGTCCCGTAATGCTCACTGGTGTTACTTACAAAACAGATAGCCCCAGCGGCAAAATGTATATCACGATAAATAAAAATGAAAAGGAAGATCCATTCGAAGTTTTTATCAACATCGGCAAAAGCGGATCTGACCTTATGGCCTTGGCCGATGCATTGGGGCGCATGATTTCTTTTGTTTTGCGTATTCATAGCCCTGTTCCAGCCCGTGAAAGAGTGAGGGAAATAGTTTCTGAATTGACAGGTATTGGCGGCGCTAGGAGTATCGGCTTCGGTGAGAATAGAGTCCGCTCCCTTCCTGACGCGATTGCCAAAGTTCTTGCCAAGCATTGCAACTTTCGAGTGAATGGCAAAGTCGAAGACAAAGATTTAGTAGCTCTGAAAAATGGTCACTCCAACGGCCACATGACTAACGGCAAGCTCGAAGCGAAGCAGGATGATGCGCCCTCTCTCAACCAACTCCCTCTTCCAGATACAGGAGTAGCCATGAATGCTTCCTCTTCCACGACAAGTCTCTTTGATATCTGTCCGGAATGCGGATCCGGAACATTAGCCTACGAAGAAGGTTGCAAGAAATGCTACGGCTGCGGTTATTCGGAATGTTAGAGTTTGTCAATTCATCTTATTCGTTGTCATTCCCGCGAACGCGGGCGACAGCACGAAGTGCATAGCACCCTTGTGGTGAATCCAGTAAATTCTGCCGGAGCAAGTTACAAACTTGCTCCGAAACAATACATTAGATCGAAAATAATAAGTATCTCTTATGAAGGGTATTATAAACAAAAAAGTACTTGCCTTAAGTGTTTTATTAGTAGCGCTCATCGCGTCAGTCACGTTCTTCGTGTCCAACAAACCGACAATCGAGCCTGTCATACTTCCCGCAATTTCACTTCAACAGGAAGCTCAAGTAGAAAGCATCACCTACAAAGGAGAAGCAGGCAAGGACGCGCTTACTCTCCTTAAAGAAAAAGCAACTTTGGAGCAGGACAAATCAGGCTTAATTATTTCCATCAACGGCCGCAAAGCCGACAACAGCGAACATGAATATTGGGCATTCTACGTCAATGGTAAAAGCGCTGCTGTCGGCCCCGCTGATTACCAAACCCAAGCCACCGACACCATTCAGTGGAAAATAGACAAATACTAACCTTACGCAGTGTCATTCCCGCGAACGCGGGCGACAGCACGAAGTGCATAGTACCATTGCGGTGAATCCAGAGCTTAAAATTGAAAATTGTGTCATTAAAAATTATATCTCTAATCAACCCTTTTCTGATAATCACCATTGCCGCACTCTTGCGTCTCCTTCCGCATCCGCCCAATTTCGCGCCCATCGCCGCCATGGCCCTGTTCGGCGGTGTGTATCTCAATAAAAAATACGCGCTTATCCTTCCTCTCTTAGCCCTTTTTACCTCGGACCTGTTTATAGGCTTTTACGGCGCACCCATGATGTCATTTGTGTATGGAAGCTTTCTCCTCACCGGCTGTATTGGCATCTTTTTAAAAAATCACAAAAAACCAACGGTGATTATTTCGGCTGCCTTGTTTTCCTCCCTTCTTTTCTACCTCATTACCAATTTTGGCGTCTGGCTGACAACTCCTTTTTATCCCAAAACCCTCTCCGGTCTTTTAAATTGCTACACCATGGCCATACCCTTTTTCAGAAATACAATC
>JAHIGH010000264.1 GCA_018900295.1 Patescibacteria group bacterium
AAAAATTGAAGATATAAAAGTAGGCGATGGGCGCGAAGTCAAAAATGGAGACACTGTAGTGATCGATTATCTGGGGACTCTTCCGGATGGCACAAAATTTGACAGTTCATATGACCGCGGAGAACCTTTTGAAACCCAGATCGGTACGGGACAAGTAATCAAAGGGTGGGATCTGGGTGTGGTAGGAATGAAGGTGGGCGGAAAAAGAAAGTTAACAATTCCGCCAAGCCTCGGATATGGAGAGCAAGCAACAGGTCCAATTCCTGCTAACTCCACCCTCATCTTCGAGGTTGAGCTGGTTGATGTAAAGTAAGTTAAATACCGATTTTCCAAATATTTTTCTCCAAAAATGCTTCGATGGTTTGTCTGTTAGCTTTATTTATAAGGTTTGGGTGTGAAAACTTGTTATTTTTGGCGTAATCAGCAAGTGTGATGATTTCCTTTCCCTCCAAATACGCTAACCGCTTGTGGTAGCTATTTGTCAGCGCTTTGCCTACTATTTCTTCCATGATAACAGTTATCTCTTTTTCATCAAATTCTTTGAACGCCGCGTAATATTTTTTTCTGTCAATAAATTTAATATTTATGGGGACGAACCCTTCTCGAATCAACAAATAATTATTAATTACTCTGCCAATACGGCCGTTACCGTCAACAAACGGATGGATATTTTCAAAAGCCAAGTGCAGTCTTGCTATCCGTTTGATGATATTTTCATGGCTGGTGGCATTGTACTCGGCCAGCATTTTTTCCAGACGGTTCACGATTTCTTGTGGGCTCGGAGCAATATGATTTCCAACCCGAACATACTCATTGTCTTTTCTAAATCTGCCGGCAACATCGTCACGGATATTGGAAATCAACATTTTATGAAGCGACAAAATTACCTCAAGTGTAAGCTCTTGCTCTTTGGCTCTTTTGTCTATATATGATACGACTCGCGCCAAATTCTTGGTTTCAAAAATTTCCCGTTCGGTGATAAATCTGTCTAAGTCAATTTGCAGAAGTATTTTTTCAGTTTCTTCAAGAGTAAGGGTACTGTTCTCTATGGCATTAGAGTTATACACTTGCTCGGCGACTTCCGTTTCGGAGATAAGATCAATAAGCGCGTTCTTGCCAATAGACGCCTTATAATATCTCTCTCTGAGAGAATTTATCTTATTGAAAACATTGAGTATTTTTGCCATGTACTAGATATTATATTCTTTTTCACGGTTTTGTCAACATAACCGTGAAAAATAGATAAAATTGTTGAATTTTCACGGTTTTGGTTGCGATTCACTATGTTTTTTCGTCTATTGTAGATTTTATTATCATTCCGTCTTTTCGCAATAAAGGGCAGGGTTGTAAATGTGAAGAGCGGCAATTACATGGGATAATTTCTGTATAAATAATAGGCCTGCTCATATACTCTATCAACCCATTTATTAACCTCCTCATAGTCTATATTATGTTTTAATAAAGCAAGGCGAACGTCCGCTCTGATTCTTGATTTAATTATTTCGTGATTCGTCCAATCAATCGCGATATCCCTTTTTATTGTCCTGACAATTTCGCGAACCAACTCTTTAAGCTCTTTGCCTTTCAGTGCTTTTTTACCGTTAGATAGCGCGTCATAAAATGCCATTTCTTCACTCGTTAGTCCCAAATCTTCTCCTGCCTTCTCTGCCTTTTTTATTTCCTTTGCTAGTTCTATTATCCGTTCTATTACTTTTGAAGAATTAATTATATTATTCTCGTACTCTTCTATTATTTTCTCCAGCATTTCAAGAAGGCTTCTATACCTTAGAAAATTTGTCCTCATTTTCGTTCTTAATTCTTCATCCATTAATTTTTTAACCATCTCTACTGTCAAATTTTTTAATCTGGATTTTTTGACGTCTTCCAGGAACTTTTCGTCCAGAATTGAAATATCAGGTTTGTCTTTACCTTTTTGACCGAAGATATTTATAACTCCTTCTGCTACAATTCCTTTTGAAATAAGGTCTTTAATCGCTGTCTCAGTTTTTTTATCAATATAAACAGGTTCTACCAAGGTTGTTTTAATTATTGTTTTTCTTACTCCTTCAAAAAATTCTACCTCATCACGAATTGAGTTCGCTTCTTTATGAGGCATTATTAATGTGAATAATTTATAAAGTTGGTTTTGTGAATTAAGATAATTCTTTTTTCTTTCCTTACTAACATCTCCCGATATTGGATCAGTCAGAACTGCATTAACTGCGGTTGAAAAAATTTCGACCAGTTCTGCTCCTGATAATTTTTTCCAATTTTTATATTCTATATCCGGGAAATATCCTCTAACCTCTTCGTATACTTCAAGCATCCGCTGGATGAGATCTTCAATGGGGATCATGGCCTGTCTTTGTATATCAGAAGTATAAATAGCCAGTGCCTTTTTCAGATTATCGGCAACACCTATATAATCAACTATAAGTCCTCCTTCCTTATCCTTGTATCTTCTATTTACGCGGGCAATTGCCTGCATGAGAGTATGTCCTTTTATTGGTTTATCAAGATACATTGTGTGAAGGCTTGGTACATCAAATCCGGTTAGCCACATATCGCAGACTATAACTAATTTCAAAGGATCTTTTGGATTCTTAAATCTCTTTTCAATTTCTTTATTGTCCAATTCTTTTTGAATTTTGCCTTCATAATCATGATTACTGGATATTACAACTGCAACTTCAGGGGCATTTTCGATGCCATAGATGTTCCCATACATTTTTACTGCAATTCTTCGGCTCATTGTAACAATCATGGCCTTTCCTTCAAGCATTCTATTATTAAAATGATAAATTATGTCTTTTGTGACTTGTCTGAGTCTATCTTCCGCGCCAACGGCTTGTTCCAAGTTTACCCATTTTTTCTTAAGTGATTCTTTAATATCTATAGGTTTTTCCCCAAGCAGCTCATCAAATTCTTCTTCCATAAAATCGTTTACTATATGTAAAGGAGCAAGTCTCCCTTCATAATAAATAGGAACTGTTGTTCCGTCTCTCTCTGATTTATCAATCGGGTATTCACTGATATTTTCACCGAATACTATCTGAGTATTTCTATTACTTAAAGAGATAGGTGTTCCTGTTATGCCCATGAACGAAGCATTTGGTAAGACCTCGCGAGCGTTGCCGGCAAGTATTGCGTATTGAGACCGATGAGCTTCATCAGCTATTACAATAATATTCTCCCTATCTGTTAGAGAAGTATTTTCCACCCCGCCCTTCGGGCACCCCTCAAGAGGGGAATCCATGTTGAACTTTTGTATTGTTGTAAAAAGCAATTCCGCTCCCGCTCCGCGTAATTTATCAGCCAATCCCGCTATGCTTTCCGCTTGTTTGGCAGTGGGGTATCCGGTTCTCAAAAATGTCTTATACATCTGCTGGTCGAGATCATTTCTGTCAGTAAGGAATAATATTGTCGGGCCGGCTAGTTCTTCCATTTTTTTAATCTTATTCGTATAAAAAACCATGGAGAGTGTTTTTCCGCTTCCCTGCGTATGCCAGAATACTCCGATCTTTTTATTTCCTTTTATTGCCTTTAATGTTCTTTCTATGGCGCGATTTACCCCAAAATATTGATGATACATACACATTTTTTTTGTAAATTTCGTGACGTCTTTTTCCGCATCGGCTTCAAAAACAATGAAGTTTTGTATGATGTCCAAAAGTCTTGCTGGAAGAAATAATCCTTTCACCAGTAATTCCAGTTCTGTCTTCCCCGGGTTTTCTTCATTTTCGCTCTCAATTCCTTTCCATGGACTGAAGAAATCCCAATTTGCGCTGACTGTTCCATGTCGGGCTTTCATCAGGTCGCTGATCGCGAGTACTTGATTGTAATAAAATATTTTCGGTATTTCTTTTTTATATAAGTCGTGTATTTGAGAATACGCGTCGGCTATTGTGGCATTTTCCCTCGTCGGGCTTTTGAGTTCGAATAAACCGACAGGAATACCGTTGATAAATATAACAACATCGGGTACCCGGACAGATAAGCCTTCGACAGAAAATTGATTTACAACAAGAAATTCGTTGTTTTCAGGATTCTCAAAATCTATGACTTTTACGATCCTTCCTCTTGATTCTCCTTTTTCGTCTCTGAGAGTAACGACTATCCCCCTAGTTAGCATTTCGAACATTTCTTTATTGCCAAATTCAATGTCGGGATGCGAAAATCTCATGATTTGCTCGGAGACATTTTCAATTTGCTGGTCGGGAATATCGGGATTTATTCTGCGAAGTGATCTTTTCAATCTTCCCTCAATAACAACTTCTTTATAACTGGTTCTTTCCATGAAAGGCCCGCCCGGAGCAATATCCGGCCCAAAAGCATATTCATAACCCAATCCCTTAAACCACTCAATCACCGGCTGTTCTGATAAAGTATTTTCGTTAAACTTTTTCATCATAAATAAACCTTTCTCCTTCATCGCTGCTCAAAAAATTTGAAAACCCCTTGTCATCTATTAATTTAATGTTAGTTTTCAATTTTTCATCAAGTTCATTAACAATATTTTGCGCCTTGGAATGTCCTACAAACGCAATTGATACATTTCTTTTGTTTAATTCTTCAACAATTAAATCCTTGAGAAAGGGGTCTCCTAACTTCCACCCAATAATAATAATTCTGTCAATACTCCCCAAAAGTTGTTTCAAATACAGTATATGCTGTTCAGGACACACATAGTTATTCTTTCCAGTAATAGGTAGTGCTAGTGACGGATGATACGAATATGCGCTCATAAAGTCTCTCCCGTATGCTGGCATTCTCCATGGAGTTTTTGATTTTGGAAGTACAAGTTCCCATTTTGACTTATCTTGATTTGATTGAAATAACCCTTCTGCAAAATTTAGCGACAATTGATAACTATTTTTCTTTTCATCACCCCATGCATTTACAATCCTTCTCCAATACCAATTGTAGCCTCCGTGGATCTTAATTACTGGAAGTTCACCGCTAATCAATTCATCGACAGTAGTAATTTCAGATTTTCCTAAGGATTTTTCAAGTAATAAATCATAATTAAAATTTACAAATACGGCTTTATTTCCACTGAAACTAAGCATTTTAAGTAACGCTCCGTAATTATTATGTGGTCGATAATATTTTTCAGTGATAGTACCAAACAATTCTGAGATATAATACAGCAAAGCCATAAAACTGACATAAAGTCCTTTGTCAAGTTTCACTTTTTCAAGATATAAATCTGTTAATATTGTCTCAAATGTCTTCAGGTTTTCACCTCTTAGTTTCACTCTTATATAAGCAACGAGTTGGTTCATCTCTTGATATCTTGCGAGAATTTCGTGAAATTTAGTACCGTCA
>JAHIGH010000172.1 GCA_018900295.1 Patescibacteria group bacterium
GTATAGGAGTTTCTCCGGCGGGCGTTGCTATATTTTCACGGATTGTTTCTTTATATTGATAGATTGGTACGACAATTTCACGAGCTTTCAATTTATTAATAGTATTCATATCAAATGCGGGATTGATCTCCTCAATCGCCATGGTATCAATATCACTAATTGTTGATGTTACCCATATATGAAAAATGCTTAAGCTTATCCATGCGACCACAGTTATAAAAGTCAACCATAAAATAATAAGCGTTTCTTTTTGTTTAAACATATGTTATGGCCTGAAATATGATCTACCCCGCAAATTAAGGACAAGCGCATCGCCACTTTCAGTATCTTTTGAAATTGAGATCGTCTCAATAGTAATAAGACGATTGGAATGAATTACCGACTGAATAAAAGCAAGTATATCATCATATGCGCCTGAAGCATCCAGCGTAAAGACAACATAAGAAGTGTTCTTACCGGAGGACTGCCTTTCAGGCGCGATTTCAACACGTAATGCCTTAAGTGATGTTGTTTGTAAATTTGAGCGACTTAATAGCGCATTTATCTGAGCCACCAATTTGGGAACTTCCGGTTTTTGCGGAATAGCGTCGGTAATAATCGGAAGATCGTTTGATAGTGAGTTATAAGCAATCTGCAGCTTGCTGAGATTCTTTATTTTGGTGGTATATTTTTGATTAACAAATTGCAAGTCAACTAATTTCCGTTTTAGCTCGGTAATGGTTGAAAGAGTTGGTTTAATGGCAAAAATCCCAAAAAAAGACAACGCCACCAATGTGAAGGCGAGCATAACATAAGACTGCGCCTTTTCATCATTTAGTTTTGGCAGTAACTTTAAATATTCCCGATATTGCGTCGGAGATAGATTCGCGAAAAAATTCTTCGGCAGTCTAATCATAATTATTAATTATCTCTATTGCGCCAGTTTTTCCTTGTTAAAAGAATCATTTTCCTGTAATTTATCTTCGTCCAGCACAACAGGCTGATAGCTTTGTTTTAAATTTACATTAATACTAATAATAATCACAGCGCTCTCTGTTTTATTCTCAACTTTATCAATACTGACCGATTCAAACTGTGGATATTTTTTTATAGTATTTATAAATATCCTCAAAGGACCAATTGTTGAAGCTTGCGCTTCAATTTGGATAGCGTTGGTTGATATAGAGATATTTTTAAACGTAATATAGCCTCTTCCCATTTCTATGATATCACTGAGTATTTTGGGGTTATTTTCCCCCATAGCGTCAATTTTTTTTGAAAGATCCAGCCTTACCTGTAAATTCCGGAATTTGTCCTCTTGTTCTTTAAAATTAGTTGCAAAAACGCGCTGCTGTTTTATATCATCATTTAAATCTGAAATCTGCATATCCAAGGAAAAACGATAAAGAAATGTTCCCAGCGCCAATGTCTCGACCAGAATAATAAGGAGGCGGCCGATAGTCAAAGACCAGCGAAGAAATTGTATTAGCAGAATATTTTCACGGTTAGGTAGTAAATTAATTTCATGCATGCTTTTTGCCATAATTTCAGTTTAAGTATTTCCAGCTCGTTTGTCAAAAAGAATTTCATATGTTATACTCCTGTAATCTCAAGACTTAAATAGCAAAGTGAAAATCTGAATTTGTCATTCTGAGTGCCAGCGAGGAATCTTATAAGATCCTTCACATTCGTTCAGGATGACTTTGTTATTTTGACTTACTAGTTTTATATGGCAGAACAAAATTCGCGCATATATCCATTGGACAAAATCCGTAATATCGGTATTATTGCCCATATTGATGCGGGTAAAACCACAACAACTGAGCGCATCTTGTTCTATACGGGGAAAACTTATAAGATTGGCGACATTGATGAAGGAAGCACCCAGATGGACTGGATGGCTCAGGAAAAAGAAAGAGGTATCACTATAGTTTCCGCGGCTACTACGACATTCTGGAAAAATCATCGCATTAATATCATTGACACACCCGGACATGTAGATTTCACGGCTGAAGTAGAGCGTTCGCTTCGTGTTCTTGATGGAGGCATTACTGTTCTGGACGCGGAAGAAGGCGTACAGTCCCAATCCGAAACAGTCTGGCGCCAGGCAGACAAGTACAAGGTTCCCCGTATTTGTTTTGTTAATAAAATGGACAAGCTCGGAGCCGATTTCCTCCATACTGTCAAGACAATTGAAAAGAAACTTGGTGCCAATCCCGCGATTATGGTGCTTCCTATCGGCGTTGAATCAACCTTTAAGGGAACCGTAGACTTGCTCACCCAAAAATCCCTCATTTGGGGATCTGATGATCTCGGCGCCAAATTCGAAGAAAAAGATGAGATACCGGAAGATATGAAGCAACAGGTCAAAGAATACCGCAATAAACTTATTGAAAAGATCGCAGAAACTGATGACGCTCTTTTGGAAAAATATCTTAGCGGACAAGAACCAACAGTCGAAGATTTGAAAAAAGCCCTGCGGGCTGCTGTTATTGCTTACAAATTAGTTCCTATTTTTGCAGGTTCATCCCTGCGCAACAAAGGAGTCCAGCCACTGCTGGATGCTGTTATTGATTATCTCCCCTCCCCAAAAGATCTTAAGGAGGTAAAGGGAATAAATCCTACAAGTCAAGCAGTGGAATACCGCAAGCTCGTTCCCGAGGAAGCTCTGGCAGGGCTTGCTTTTAAAATCCAGAACGATCCACATGTAGGAAAGCTGACGTATTTTCGTGTATATTCAGGTAAATTGGTATCAGGCTCATATATATACAATAGTACAAAGGATAAAAAAGAACGTGTTTCCCGTCTCTTACTCATGCATGCCAATGATCGCGAAGATATAAAAGAGGCATACGCCGGAGAAATTGTCGCTATTGTCGGCTTGAAAGAAACAGGCACCGGAGATACGCTTTGTGATGAGGCAAAGCCTATAATTTTGGAGAGGATTACATTCCCTGAACCGGTTATCTCGCTTGCTATTGAGCCTAAAACCAAATCAGACCAAGAAAGACTAGGGTTTTCATTAAAACGCCTGATGGAAGAAGATCCTACTTTCAGGGTCAAAAGCGACCACGAGACAGGCCAGACGATTATTTCAGGTATAGGTGAATTACAACTTGAAATCATGGTTGATCGCATGAAGCGGGAATTCAATGTCGAAGCCAACGTAGGCGCCCCTCAAGTTGCCTATAAAGAAACAATCGAAAAAATGACAGAGGCTGAGGGTAAATATATCCGCCAGTCAGGAGGCCGCGGTCAGTACGGACATTGTTATCTTAGGGTTGAACCTAAGCCCAGGGGCGAAGGCTATGAATTTGTCAATGCAATCAGAGGAGGAGCAATTCCGCAGGAATTCGTTGCGTCGGTGCAAAAGGGAGTTGTAGAGACTATGACAAACGGGATTCTTTTAGGTTATCCTGTCGTAGATATAAAAGTCACGTGTTATGACGGATCGTTCCATGAAGTTGACTCCTCGGATATTGCTTTTAAGATTGCCGCGTCGCAAGCTTTGCA
>JAHIGH010000173.1 GCA_018900295.1 Patescibacteria group bacterium
ATCAACGCCGCAATAATTCACAAAACATTAGTCATTTGGGTTGCTTTTATGGCGATACCGCTTTTGAAAGAAAAGATGTCTGCTTTGCAGATTTTTGCAGTAATATTATTGTTCGGCGCGAATCTTCTGGTCGGAGGGTTTACAGGATTTACATTCTTAGACGGGGAGTTTCTTATTTTGATCGCAACCGTATTTTGGGCAATTGAAAATATTCTTGCAAAGAAGATTTTACCCACAGTTGACCCGGATATTGTGACAGCCGCCCGAATGGGACTTGGATCCTTAATTCTCTTAGGAGCTGCTGCGATAACAGCTCCGGAAGCATTAGCTAAATCATTGTCGCTTACGTCAACTCAATGGTTTTTCATGATTATCACCATAGCCACACTTCTCGGATACGTCATGAGTTGGTACAGGGCTCTGAAATACGCTCCGGCCACAACCGTAACATCCGTTCTTGTCGCTTCAACGCTGGTGACAAATATTCTTTCGGCAATCTTCATCACTCACGCCTGGACGATGTTGATGGGGATTCAGGCAGTCTTGATGATCCTTGGAGTTTCGCTCTTCTGGTTAGCCTCTAAGAACACAAAAATAAAACTTACTCATTTGTCATTCCCGCGAAGGCGGGCGACTCCATACAATGGATAGCACCCTTGTGGTGAATCCAGTATGTTTACGCCGGAGTAATTTTGAAAATTACACTACGTGAGCGGTATATGTAATCCCCCTCAAAACTTCCTTTGTCCAAAAAAATAAATTATCAACTTCCTGTTTACTCAGAATTTTGACAACCATATTCCAATGCGCCGCAACAATATCTCCGGTTTTTAGTCCAGGCACTAGTTCATGATCTAAAGGAATTACTTCCTTCTTAACAACAAGTGTGTACTCTTTATTGTCATTGCGAGCTATTGAAACCCCCTCTGACTCGGCCGGAGCAGATTTGCAATCTGCTTCGGAATGTTCCGGAGCAAGTTGCAAACTTACTCCGGCAAGAATTTGTGCTCCTCCCCTGATAAGGGGAGGTTGGGAGGGGTTGAATCTATGAAGCGAATGCAAATTAATTATAGCTTTCCCATCTATCAGCTTTACAACTTCTCCCCAGCGTATCATACAGTTATTAATAGATTTCAAATTAAATGGCACAGCCCCGCTCGCGCGCCCTACGCCAACATGTAGAACTTGAAAAAGATGATTTGGTATAAAAACCTTCGGCTTCTTTTTTCGTAATTCCGCTACAAAAAAATCAGGAACGCCCTGTTTTTCAAAGTTTTTCAAAAGTAAATCATAATCCTCAGGTTTTACTTTTTTTAAAAGATCATTCCCGATCCAATAACTTTCTATTACCTCATAAGAAAATACCGGGAATTTTGTAATTTTGGCAATTGTTTCAAGATACGGATAAAGGACAATAAAATGTTTTACTTCGTCTCCGACTCCCTTGCATTTTCCATGAGTAATGCATTCTTTAAATTTTTCCGAAGCTATTTCTCTCCCGCAATATCCGAGGAAATTAGGCGGCAGAGAAAATCTCGCCTCAAACTGTAGAGCTTTAGTATCCATAGGAAATAAATTATACAATAGGCAGCAAATATCCACTCGATCAATTTTCTTGAGGCAAAGCCAGATGTTGTTCTATTTTTTTAACACGCCTTTCCAATTTAACATCGCCCTCATCATAGTTCTTCGCAATAAGACTGACGGTTTTTCTCAAATAACGCAGATCTTTTTTAACGGGTTTTAATTTATTTTCAATAACAGTATCAATCTCACTTATCTTTTTTCTCATGGGACCCAATTCGGATTGAATCTCGTTTATATCTTTTCTCATGGGACCCAATTCGGATTGAATCTCGTTTATATCTTTTCTCATGGGACCCAATTCGGATTGAATCTCTTCATGAAAAAGAGATTTTATTTTTGTTAAGTCATTTTTATCTAACATAGAATTCTATACTAATAAAATATAGAAATTATTACAATAATACATACCATATCACAAAACCCAATGGCAAACCTCCATGTAAAGCATCTCTGCCGCTTTCCCTCTTTAGGGGGTTGCAATCGTTTCTGGAACTCGTGGAATAGAATATGAATAAGTCACGATTACAAATATGTGATAAAATACACGCATGTCAATTATCGTTTCAAAAAATGGCAAAGGAGCCGTAAAGCTCAATAAAATACCGTTCGGACTCGAGGATAATATCCAGCAATACATCTATAACAATCCTGAAAGCATCCCCCTTTACGATATTAAAGAAGATGTTCAACTTCTCATACTTGCCCGGGAATTTAGCACGCAAAGCGGTCCAATTGACGCTTTAGGTGTTGACATAGATGGAGAGATATATCTGGTTGAAACGAAATTGTATAAGAATCCGGATAAAAGAACCGTAGTCGCACAAGTCCTTGATTATGGCGCCTCGCTATGGAAATCACATCCCAATTTTGACTCCTTTTTACTCAAATTAAATACTTCTGTTCAGGAAGCATTTCATCAGACAGTCAGAGAAAGATTACAGTCATTCTTTGCGCTTGATGAATCAGGGGTTGAAACACTTATTTTGAATATGAGCGAGAATCTGGAAGAAGGAAACTTCAAATTTGTGGTACTTATGGACACTATACACGACCAGCTTAAAGACCTTATTCTATATATAAACCAAAATAGTAAATTTAATATCTATGGTGTAGAGCTTGAATATTATAAACATAATGAGTTTGAAATTATTATTCCTAAATTATTTGGCGCGGAAGTGAAAAAAGACGTAGCGAGCAAAAAGACCGACACGACGCATATTTCTAATGATGAATTTATTGAATTATATTCATCAATGGGTTTAAAGGATTTAATTCAAGAAATTCTAAGCGTTGAAAAACAAATAAATGAAGGAAACATAAAAATTAATGGAATGACCGCACGAAGAACTCCTAAAAATATAAATTTTACTTATGTAAAACCAGGAGACAAATTGGGTTCCCTTGTATTATGCCTGGGATACAATAAGAGACTTCCCTCAAAGACGTTTGATTTTTGGCTTTATGATAAAGAAATTCAGGAAAAAGTACTCTTAGCAGTTCGCGATACTTTGAAAATTCAGACAAATCAACTTGCGCCTGATGCAAAATATGGGGTTATCGCGCGCTGGCCAATAAAAGAGTTTACGCAGGATAAATTGATGGCATTTTTTTCTTATCTATCTAATAAAGAATAAGTAAGTGCTCACTGGACATAGTTTCCCAATGCAACAAAATCCCTCCTAGCCTCCCTTTAATAAAGGGAGGGATTCCCTCCTTTACTAAAGGAGGGTTAGGGTGGATTTTTCCAGGCATGAACTATTAAATTGATGGTACCC
>JAHIGH010000174.1 GCA_018900295.1 Patescibacteria group bacterium
AGGAGGCTAAAACCGACGAAGCAATCCCGTGGGATTAGGCTATACTCAACCGGATTGCCGCGTCGTTCGTTCCTCACTTCTCGCAATGACAACCCCCAACTCCTCCAACTTCTTCCAAAAATCAGGAAAAGACTTACTTACCACACCGGGATCATTGATAACTACCCCCGGAATTCTTGCCCCTGCTATAGCAAATGCCATTGCCATACGATGATCTCCATACGTATCAATGACTGCGCCATGTGGCCTGCATCCGTTTATTGTCAAAGAATCATCTCCCGATTCAGTATGTATCCCCATTTTCTCAAGCTCTTTCTTAGGCGCTTCAATTCTATCAGTTTCCTTAACTTTAAGATTGCCAAGTCCGGTAATTTCAGTCCTCCCCTGAGCAAAAGCAGCCGTAACCGCAAGTGTCCCGGCAGTATCAGGCATGTCTCTCATATCCACACTAATCCCGCGCAATATATCCGTTCCCTCCACCTCAATCCACTGCTCCTCCGCATTTTTTCTCACAACACACCCCATTTGCCCCAAAATATCAGCAAATTTCACATCTCCCTGCACAGACTTTGGGCTCAAGTGAAGTATTTTTATACGGCTCTTAGTCAATGCCGCTATACTCCAAAAATAACTTGCCGATATAGCATCAGGTTCGACATGATATATATCCATTGCATACGATTGCCCGCTCGCGACAAAATATTCCCGATAATTATTATTTTTAACGCTTACGCCGAAAGCGCTCATAGCTTCAATCGTCATATCAATAAATGGCTTTGACGCCTGCTCTCCGACAATTTCAATTTTTACCTCTCCTACGAGCGGCGCGATCATGAGAATTGCCGAAACGAACTGGCTGCTTATTTCTCCTCTTAGTTTTATTTTCCCGCCGTGAAGTTTTGACGAAATTATTTTTACAGGAAGATACCCTTCTTTTTCCAAATACTCAATTCTTGCTCCCATCTGCCTAAGGCCATCAACCAAATCGCCAACCGGCCTTTTTTTAAATCCTTCCCCGCATGTCAAAATCTTCGTTCCCGGCACAATACAAAGCATCGCAATTAGCATCCGCCCGCTCCTGCCGGAAAGACCAATATTAATCTCATAAGTCGCCTCTTTTACATTCTGTAAATTCCCCTCTATCACAAAAAAATCGTGCCCTTCTTCACACAATATTCCAAGCTTTTTTAATGCATTGAACATCACATAGCTATCATCGCTTTTCAAAGCATTGGCAATTTTTACTTTTCCCGCTGTCATCGCTGCTATAGCCATAGCGCGAATTGTATAACTCAAACAACCGTGAAGCGTAATTTCTCTGTCAATCGGATGTTCTAAAGGTAAAATTTTTACTGATTTCATATTACATCTCCCTGCGAGGGGTGGCGAGCGTAGGGCTCCCAGTCGAGCGCCCACAAAGAGCAAAGCGACTGAGGACGTCGGACTGGGAAAACGCGAAACAGGACCCCGAGCAATAGAAAATTGAGAAAAAAATTAGTTCCGAGCGAAAAATCAACACATTTGTTCTATTTAACTACCGTAGCCAGAGCCTTCTCCACGATCTTATCATCCACTTTTTGATTATAAATCGCCCGTCCTATTGAATTTAACAAAGTCCAATTCACTTGTCCCTTAACCACTTTTTTATCGGTCTTAATTTTCTTCATGATGTCCTCACCTTTAATTTTACCAACACTTACCGGAAGACCCAATCGCGAAAGCCGCTCATAGATAATAGCCGCGTCCTCTGCCGGCAATAAATCCGTCAATTCTGATATCTTCGTCTCAACAATCATACCCAAAAGCACAGCCTCGCCGTGCAAGAATGGCGTGTCTGTCTCAAAACTAAGCGATTCAATCGCGTGCCCGATAGTGTGTCCGAAATTAACTATTTTTCTGATACCCCGCTCTTTCTGGTCTTCCTCAACGATCTTCCTCTTGATCTCATTGGATTTTGCCAACATCTGGGTTAGCTCTGATGTATTAAAATCCTTTGGCTTTTTAGAAGTCACGAAATCAAAATAAACGCGGTCTGCGATAAGTCCATGCTTAATTATCTCCGCAAAACCCTGAATATATACTCTCTCAGGAAGTGTAGAAAGTGTATTCACATCAATAACTACACCTATTGGCTGTTGGAAAGCTCCGATATAATTTTTGATATTATTAAAATTTATCCCTGTCTTTCCTCCCACGCTCGCATCAACCTGTGCCAGGATTGTTGTAGGTATCTGAAGAAAATCAATTCCGCGCAAATATGTACTGGCCGCAAATCCTCCCATATCACAAATAACTCCTCCGCCCAAATTTATCACCAATGATTTTCTATCCATCCCCAATTTCTGAAATTGGTTCCAAATATTGATAACCGTATCAATAGTCTTTCCCTTTTCGCTTGAAGGAACAAGAATATGAAACGATTCAAAAGGCAGCGATTTCTGCAATTCCGTAAGCCATTTTTTGGGTATATTTTTGCCGGTTATAATCGCGATTTTTGAATATTTACCAAAATCAAAAAGCGAATCAACCGTTGCTATAAGATCCTCTCCTATAATGATCGGATACACCTGCGGCTTTTCTTGAATACTAACAAGTAACTTTTTCATATTTAATTTACCTTTAACTTCTTACTTCTTTTATTATACAGCAATTTCAACAACTTGTGAAACTCCTTCCAGGTCAACTGTTGATGCGCGTCCGATAAAGCCGCTTTCGGATTCGGATGTACCTCCACAATATATCCGTCAAATTCATGCTCAAGAGCTTCCTGCGCGATTTTAAATACTTTCTCAACACTCCCGCCTGTATGAGAAGGATCAAAGATCATTGATAACTTCGTCTTCTCTTTCATACGCAAAGTCATATCATAATCAGGAACATTACGATATCCTTCCGGATTCGCGCCGCCTGGTGCAAAACCCCTGTGGCAAAGCAAAAGCCGTGATGGCTTTATACCCCCATCCAGAACATGCTCCACAACTCCCTCCCAATGCTTCTCATTTGACCAAACCTGATTCTTTACCATGAGGTATATC
>JAHIGH010000016.1 GCA_018900295.1 Patescibacteria group bacterium
ACGTCTGTATATGTGTCCATCGAGTGCCAAAAGCCATTATGCGTATAATGTGAGAGTTGATTTTCTTTCGCGAGCCTTTTCAGCCCCTCATGTTCCATTTCATTTGGTTTTAAATAGTTAAAAAATTTCTTATTGAAAACCATAAATCCTCCATTTATCCAGTCTTTCAAGACAGGTTTTTCATTTAGCCTTGTGACAATATTATTTTTGTCTACCGAAAGCAATCCGAACCTGCTTGTCGGGTGAACGCTGGTAATTGTACCTATCGTCTTTTGTTGTTTGTGGAATTTCATAAGTTCTTTGATATCTATATCCGCGACACCGTCTCCGTATGTTACCATAAAATCCTCATCTTCTTTGGGAATAAAAGCTTTTATCCTTAATATCCTTTCTCCGGGTAATGTATTTTCTCCTGTATCGACAAAGGTTATTTTAAAATCATCAAGAATTCTTTCATGATCATGTCGATGAATTTTTGTAGCGCCTGTTTCTGTAAAGAGCGTAAAATCGTTCATGAAATATTTTTGATTTAGAAAGTATTCTTTTATATAATCACCCTTATATCCCAGGGCTATAATAAAGTCATTGAAGCCGTAGTGAGAGTATATCTTCATGATATGCCAAAGTATAGGCTTGTGGCCTATATTCACCATTGGTTTGGGCTTGAATTCTGTTTCTTCTTTCAGCCTATATCCCAGGCCGCCTGATAAAATGATAGTCTTCATAGGACTTTTTATTTATATATCAATTAATTAAATAAATCAACAGCGCAGATAAGTTCTCGACTACGCTACGCTTCGCTCGAACAATAAAAAGATGAGTTGCTGAATCATTCTTTTTTAGTGGCATAGGGATAGTAAAATAATAGACCAACAAGAAGAAAGCAATTAAGACCAAATGAGATAGTAATTATTTGCAGGATGTTTTGGTGGAAAAATATTATTAATATTATCTGCAGGAGAGATGATATTATTACCGGAATTGCAATTTTTGTTTTTTTGATGGAGAGATAGAAATTTCCTATTATTGATACAAGCGAATATACCGTAATAAAAATTGAGAAAAATGTAAGGTAGGGTATAATTCCCAGATACTCTTGCTTTTTTAGGATAAATAATATGCTGAATTTTGGAAAAAGGGTATAAAAAACCGTCATGGTAAGTGAGGAGAGCAGGATGAGGAAAAGCGCCAGTAAAAAAGTACTTGTAAATTTTTCTTTTCTTGCATGCTGTTGCACTATGATCGGGAACATGGCTCCTGTAATAGGCGCTGAGATGAAAAAAATAATTCTACCCATCAAAGACAGTCCCGCATACAATCCTGTCGCTTCCGGGCTGAAATAATGCTTGACCAGGATCAGGTCATTTATTATAAATCCGCTTAAACCAAGACTTACAAGCATCGCGGGAATACCATATGTTATGAAGATTTTTGTATCAATTTTGGGAAAACTCATGGTCTTGTTATTAAACACGAACTTAAGCGGGATGAAAGAAATGAGATAAGGAATTAATGTGCCCAAAAATATCCCGGCAACTCCCCCGATTACATTGAAACCTGCCGAGACGAATATCCACGCAAAAATCAATTTAATAATAGTCGCGGAGCATAAAATCAATACATAAAATCTGAAAGCTAATTTCGCTTGAATAAAACTATTATTCACAGCAATCATTATGCTTAGGAAAATAATCAAATCGGTCAGGATAAGTAAGTAATTGTCATTGATATGAAAAAATGAATTAATTTGCGGAATTAGAAATAAAAATGCTACGCAAACAACTATTGCTATTACAAAAAATAATTTACTCAATTTGAAATAAAGTCCACGAATTTGATCATATTGTTTTTGAGCAAAATATGTACCCGCCAGAATTATTACAAGCGGGGTTATCGCATTTGCCACGATTGTCGGTAATGTAATTACAGCATTAATACTGGAAAGGGTACCGAAGTCAGCGGGGGCAAGCATCCTGCCCATAACTACGCTGAAAATAAAACTGAAGAAATTAGCAAAAAAAGAGCCGAATACCAGGATAATACTACCTGAAATTAGCGGATTCCGTATGAGTTTACGCATAAAGATTAATAGTCGAAAGTCTTCAAGTCGAAAGTCTTCAAGTTAAGAGCGCTTGAGTCTTCAAGTCGAAAGTCGTCAAGTCGTCAAGTTAGTTTTTTGATAAAACCCGATAACATTCTTGATGTTTCAATAGATAATTCATATAATTGCTTGAATTCTTCTTCTCTTATGTATTTTAATTCTTTTGCAAGAATGATCATAGATCTAACTTCTCCACATGAGCCTTTTGCTATATAAAAGAAATTTTTTAACTCTTTATCACTATTTCTCTCAAATCCTTCCGCGATATTATTCATGATTGAAACAGAAGCTCTTTGTATTTGATCTTTAAAACTAAAATCTCGATTATCTTTAAATATTTTATAAACTAACAGTGTCAAATCTTTTGACTTCTGCCATGCAACAATATCTTCGAATCTCAATATTTTCATAATATAGTCTTCAAGTCGAAAGTCCGCTTGATGACTTGATGACTTTATAACTTTAGACTTCGTTGCTTGATGACTTTAGACTTGACGACTTGATGACTCTTTGATAGGCTTTTATTGTTTCTTCCGCTGTTTTTTTCCAGCTAAATTTTTTGGCTTGTGTTAATCCCTTTTCGGATAAATCTTTCTGAAGTTTTCCGGAAAAGAAAACCTCGCCAATCCCGTTGGCAATGCTATTTGTATTATGGGGATTTACATAATATACCGCTTTGCCTCCAATTTCAGGCAAACAACTTTCCTCTGATAAAACTACCGGGCATCCTGACTGCATTGCTTCGACAATGGGCAAGCCGAATCCTTCATATATTGAGGGGAAAACAAAAACAGCCGCAGTATTATAAAGAGAGACAAGATCTTGAGGGAGAATAAACCCCAACCTGATAAATCTTTTGTCGCCTTTGATCATTTTTTGCACTGTCAGAATATCTTTATTCCAAGGATTTGTTGAGTCAAAGCTGCTTTCTGCTATTGTCCTACCTACTAAAACAAGAGTGAGGTTAATTTCTTTTATAGCTTCTATAAGTCTTGGTAGATTCTTGTTCCAGGTTACGTCTCCGACATATAAGACAAATTTTTCGGGTAAATTGTATTTTTTGATTATTTCCTGTTTCCAATTACCCGGTTGGAGCTTGCGGAATTCTTCAGCTGCTGCCAGATACGCGACGCTTATTTGCTTTTTCTCAATTCCCAATATTCCGGCAATGTCTTCTTGTGATGTATATGAATCGGTTATTATGCCATCCGAGCGGAGTAAGCTAATTTTTTGCATTTGCCAACGAAGCGCACCTTTTATCCCCGATGGGAAATGCTTAGGAAAAATTATGGGTGTCAAGTCGTGGACTGTCACGACTGTTTTATATCTTTTAATAATAGGCAGCGATAAAAAGAATGGTTCGAAATACGGATAATGCACCACATCCGTAGACTTTTCTATCGTATCTCCTTTGGTAAAAAATTGATATCGGTTTTGCGGGAAATGTTCTAAAAGCGCTTTTTTGAGGTTTTCTATATAAAAGCCTACTCCTCTTACTTTATGTCCGGAGGAAGCTTTTAAAGGAGAAATGTCTATAGCGACGGATAGATTAGTCATAAAGTCATCATGTCGAAAGTCTTCAAGTCTACCAAGGTCGAATGTCGTCAAGTTGAAGGTTTTCATGTCTGCTTGATGACTTTATAGCTTTATAACTTGATGACTCGTATTTACTTTCTCGTGCCATTGCCAGGCAGAGGTAATAATAGTTTTGAGATCCGAATAAGTTGGAGCGAAATTCAATTCCCTCATAATTCTTGCCGGATCAGCAACTAATTCATCAGCATCTCCCGGTCTCCTTTGCTTAATCTCTACCGCGAAATCAATACCGGAAACCTGCTTCACCGTATCCACTATTTCTCTATTTGAGAAGCCATTGCCTGTGCCGACATTGAAGCAATATGCTCCGGGAGCGCTTGTTAATTTTTGCAGAGCCAATATATGCGCCTCCACTAAATCCAATACGTGAATATAATCTCTTACGCATGTTCCGTCTTTGGTTTTGTAATCATCGCCAAAAAGATTAAAGGGCTGATTGGTAAGCGCTGCCTGGATCGCTTTGGGAATGATATGGGTTTCGGGAGCATGATTTTCCCCCATTGATCCATCCATGGCCGCGCCGCTGGCGTTAAAATAGCGAAGCGCAGCATAGCTTGTCCCATGTATTTTATGAAACCACTTGAGTATTTTCTCAACCATTAATTTACTTTCACCATATGGGTTCTCCGGGCTTGTGGGGTGTGATTCAGGAATGGGAACTTTTATTGGATTTCCGTAAACACCGGCAGTTGAGGAGAAAATAAATTTGTTAATAGAAAACTCTTTGGCTTTTTCAAGTAATTTCAGAGTTGCGAGCGTATTGTTGTTGAAATATATTTCCGGCCGGCGCATCGATTCTTCCATGGAAATATATCCCGCGAAGTGAATTATCGCCTCAAATTTATCCGTCTGTAATACTCCTTGAACGAAATTTTCATCAAGGAGGTTGCCTACTTTGAGGCTG
>JAHIGH010000175.1 GCA_018900295.1 Patescibacteria group bacterium
CTTCCTATGCTTATTATATCAGCAATGAGACGGAGCCGCGTCTGCGTAAACTTGATTTGCAGGTCGTGGTTGCCATTTTCGACAAAAAAGGTTATGACGCCGCGGTTATTCGCATCCTGATACTGAATATCTACAGGCTTGTCATCTACCAAAACCTGCCAACCGGGAAAATATAACGTATTTTCCCTTATTCCGGCATTTACCGCATTTGATATTTTGTATTGATGTACCGTTGCTGTTCTTTTGCCTTCAATAATTTCCGCTTGTCCCTGAATAACTTCCACATGGGACTTGGGCAGCTTTTCCATGAATCTTACCGACCATACAGGAGCGCTTTCACCGGTATCGGTTGTTCCCGGGTAGACAGATGTATAAAAACTTTCCGGCTTGTAAAGATACCCCTTCGCGTGCCAGTAGTCTTTGTTAAGAAATAAAATACCAGCTGTGATAATAATTATCGATATAGAAATTCGTGATGTGAGGTTGACAGAGGTAGATAGTTTTTTATTAAACAGTATCTTGGGAATAAAAGAAACTGCGATTGCTCCTAAGACCGAGGAGGCAAATACCGCTACTGAGAGAAACCGCCAGGGAAATTGAAACTTTTGGATAAGCGTTAATTTTTGCCAAATTATTTGTGAGTTTTTATCTATTAAGACCAATGATGTAATAAAAATTAATAGTAAACCTGTGACCATTATCCATAATTTATTTTTCTTTTTATACAGATAAAGACATAACGGAATTGATGATAGGACGCTTAGCCAATGTAAAACGCCTACTTGTACAGAAAATGTACCTGATCCGCCATAATTCCATAATCCATATATAAATTGATGAAACGAGACGAAATTATTTTCGAATCCGCCTTTGGTTACTATATCTCTTAAGGTGTATTTCCCTTCCATAAATGCCGGAAGCCAGAAAAAAGCGGAAAGGGCGAAACCGAGAAGAAAGATGTAGGATGTATGACGTAAGATGTATGACTTTTGTTGAGATTGTGATATTAAATAAACAGCGTAAAGAATAATTATCGGAAGAAACATGAGACTAATGGCGTTGTGGGAGAGGATGAAGCCAGCCAAAGAAAGTGATCCCAGCAATAAATATTTATAGGAATATTTTTTTGATAATTTTAAAAGAAAATATAAAATGAGCGGCGGAAAAACAAAAGCAACGTGTTCGCCTATCGCTCCCCTGACATACAGATCAATAAACCTATATGGCGCGAATATGTATAACAAACTGCCAGTAAAAGCCGCTTCTTTGGAAAGAAATTCTTTAAGCCACAGAAACATTGCCAATCCACTGAGGATGTAGGCAACAGCGAAAACTAATTTGGTACTGTCCACAAAAGAGAAGCCAAGCGCGTGAAATAATGAGGCTATATACGAAGGAAGCGGATAAAGGAACATCAGTATCGGATGTCCGTAGCCCCAATTTAGATTGGGTGCCCAGCGCGGAACCAGGACGCCTTCTTGGAGATTTTGATAAAAATTAGCAATACGCGCTACATGGTCCTGGCCGTCATGAGTTACGGGAAGTCCCGGATTTATCAAATCTGTAAGAGGAATAAAAGATATTATTAATAAAAGAATAAATAAAAATTTTGTTTTCATCCTTCAACAATAACGATAGCAGGTTTGCCATCAAGATAATTAATTGTTTTGAGAATATTCCCACCCCTCTCAAAATCCTGAGGCCTGCCTATATACAGAATATCAGAACTTCTTTCTTCATTTGCCCAATCTATGGGGCGGAATTCGTATTTATCAAATTTGTGACTTTCCAGAAAACCTCCCGAAGCATTTCCAGCCATCTGATATAACTCCGGAGGATATTTTAGATAAAACAAAAAGAACATGTGCGACTGATCAAATGGCGCCCTATCAGAGACAACAATTTTTTTATATTTACTATTTATTTCTTGGACATATGATACTGTTTCTTTATATCCGTATTGCCATTCCTGCGAGGTAAAATAATTTTGCTGAACAAAATATTGATTGAGATAATAGACAAAATTAAAGGCAGCGAACAAGCCAACTCCGCTAAATATTAGATATCTTATGCCAAACGATTTATATTTATTAAAGAATAAAAACGAATTAATGATACCTAAAGCTACGAAAATCTGAAAAGTGGGGAGAAAATTAAGAGTCCTCACGGAATGCGGAACCCCATTGGTCACAGCCGCAGGAACAGGGGCAAGTAAAAACCAGGCAAAGATCAATAACTTTGTTTTTGTTGTAAATTTATTAAATATCAGCGAATAAATTCCAATCAATAAAAACGGCAATTCCCAAAGATATAGAAGCGCCATTGAAGGCGCGTGATGCCTTGCCAGATCGCCCCTGATAAATAACCAGTTGAGATCGAAATGGGACAAATAGCCTGACATAATTTCCCGCGAGTAAGCTACCCACCTATTATGAAACAAAACACCTGTTATATTGCCGTTATTTTTATCGTCAATATATCTTTTTTGAGTTTCATTTTTTAAGGTTGTCGGTTCAGAAAAAATACTTACCCCTTTGAAACGATAAAGCGACTTTGTATTTGTGGTAATATTTATAGCCAGAGGAAGGATGGTAATTATTCCGACCAAAAGCGCTCCAATTAAATATTTTTTGGGTATCGCAAAAACTTGTTTCCATAATATAGCTATAAAAGCAAGAGCTAAAAGCGGTGTAAATACCCTATCACTTTGGTAGACCGAGAGATTGAGTCCGAAAAATAATGCTGATAGAATTAAAAATATGGGTTTTTTCAGACCTTTTAAAAAGAAATATGCGCCAAAGACATTGAATGCAACACCGGTATTAGTTTCAAAAGCTACGCGCGAGAACTGAATCGACATAGGGGAAATCGCCAAAAGAAAGCTCGTTAAAAGAGCGATGTCTTTTTTTTTGAATAATTCCTTTATTAAAAAATATGAGGCCAGAACAGTAAGTATGCCTAAAATTGCCGATGGCAACCGGACAGAAATAATATCTACTCCGAATAAGGGAATTAAAGGCGCAATAAAATACATATACAGAGCAGGTTTGTAGTCATCAAAAGATCGCAGAACAATGGGCATAAATTTACCGTATTCATCCCGACCGGTTTGAAGTATGGAATACGCATTATAACCAAGCGCTGCTTCGTCCCAATCAGGAGAAGAGGGAACAATGCCAAGCCGGTACAAACGCAGAAATGACGCAGCCAGAATAATAAACAGTAATAAAACGGGAGTTAATAATTTTTTATTTTTCATAATGTATAAGCGACCATGACTTCGCTGCCATCGATGGCTGTGAATCTCTTAAGTATTTTTGAGTTTTTGGGAACATCGACCGGAGAATCAATAAAAAGAATATCCTTATCCCCTGTTTTTGTTAACGAATCTTTATCAAAATAATATTTGTTAAAGCTTAATACTTTTACAAAACCATAAGAATCTCTTTGTATAACTGCCTCTTTTCTAAAAAGTTGAGGATCATATTTTTTGTAAAAAAGCGTGTAAATGTATGGCCTGCCCAATTCTTTTGTGAGATATATCTTGCTGTATTTCTTTTCAACTTCCTCTATGTAGGAAATTGCATCTTTGTAACCGTATTGCCATTCACGGGAATAGGCTTTTGGGTAATGGGTGTAATAATCTTCCATATAATAAGCAACGTTAAAGATCGCAAATAACAAATAACAAATAACAAATAACAAAGTAGGAATAGGAGATAGATTTTTGTATTTTTTAATTAATAAGAATGTGTGAACAATACCGTAGGCAACAATGATCTGAAATGTGGGGAGTGCGGCCTCTATACGTAGAGCATGAGGAGTTTCACGTGCTGTGGCAGCAGGAATGATACCAACAAGAAGCCAAAAAGGAATAATCCACCAGTTCTTTTCCCTTTTGCGAATCAAAAATAAAATGCCAATAATAAGAAAAGGTAATTCAAAAATATAAAGCTGCCCTGTTGATTGAGTTGAGAATTTGGGATTGCCGTCGCCTTTGACGAACAAAAATTCGGGCGAGAGATTGTCGAAGTAATGCCTGAAATATTCAACGCTGTAGGCAAAACGACGATTGTGAATTATTTTGGACCACCACGCGTTTTGATCGTTTGCGATTTCCTGATTGGTTTTTTTGATAACGTCAATGTCGGAGAAAATATTCACCTCTTTAAAGCGCAGACTTGCTTGGGGCGTAAAAAGAAAAGGGATTACGGGAAGGATGAAGAGCAAACCTACGACTATTGATATAATGAGCGCTTTTTTCATGCTGAATAATTTTTTCCAAAAAACAAGCGCGAGACCGAGGAGTAAAATAGGCCCAATTATTCTTGAGGTATTAAATGTGTTGAATGCTGCAACAAAACTGACAATAGATAAAACCAAATACCACTGGTTGCGATGTATGGCCTCTAAAAATAACCATACTCCTGCAACTAAAAAAAAGGTCGCGACATTGGCCTCAAAAGCTGCGCGCGAAAGCATAATATGCCAGGGAGAGATGGCCAGTAAGGCTGCCGCTGTCATCGCGAGCGACTGATAAGGAGCGTGGCGATCCCCTGCGAGATTGCTTCGTCGCTGCTCTCCTCGCAATGACAAAATAGAAGATTTTTCAAATATTCTCTTGGTTAAAAAGTAGGTAAGCAAAACAGTGAGCGTGCCGAATAGGGCGGAAGGAAAGCGAACGGCGAACTCGTTCAGGCCAAAGAACTTCACAGGTAAAATACTTAAATAAGCATATAAAGGAGGCTTGAAGTCTCCGAATGATTCCAGATAATCGTATGGCAGAAATCTTCCAAACTCATCTTTGCCGTCAATGCCGAGAGAATACGCGTTATATCCCCAGGCAACTTCATCCCAGGTCAAAGAAGGCGGATTGGTTCCGAGCTGGAAAAAACGGAGAAAGGCAGCTACTAAGATAATTATTACTAATAATATTTTACTTTTCATTTATATTTTTGAGTTATATTGAATTATAGCAAAAAATAAACTCTGTTATAATTGTATCGTGTTCTATAAAAATAAAATAGCTTTTTTTGTTGCTTTCTTTCTTTCTTTTCTTTACGCATTTGCAGGCAGCATAGTGTCAGTTATCCGGTATTGGCAGTACGAAGTATTTTATTTCGATTTTGGGATTTTTGATACGGCAATATGGAATGTTTCGCGCTTCTCTCTTCCTATTATTGATCATATAGCTCTGGGAGAAAAGATAATATTTGCCGATCATTTCAGTCCAAGTATTTTTATACTTGCCCCTCTTTTTTGGTTCTTTCCTTACAGCGAAACGCTTTTTGTTGCGCAAGCAAGTATGGTGGCAGCAAGCGGTTTTGTTCTTTTTTTGATCGCACGACATGTATTGAAAAACTCTTTTTACGCAATCAGTATCATGTCGGGCTACTTTCTTTTTGTCGGTTTGCAAAACGCAGTAATTACTGATTTTCATGAGGTTACAATAGCAACGCTATTTTTGATGCTTACTTTTTTATATATCGTTAAAAAAAAGAAAAAAATGTATTTTTTAGTTCTTTTACTCCTTTTGGGCAGCAAGGAATCAATGTTCTTATTAGGAATTGGAGTAAGCATAGCGCTTTTCTTTATACGGCCTTCATGGCGAAAGATCGCGTATAGTACCCTTATTATTTCTTTATTGTGGGGTTTAGCCAGTATAAAGCTCATCATTCCATTCTTTTCGGAAGGAAGGTATTTCTATGAAACGCAATTATCCCCAAATCCTATTGCTATTTTTTCTTCTTTTTTTGATTCCCCAATAAAACAACACACTTTGCTATATACATTCTTAAGTTTTGGATTCTTGCCACTTCTTAGCCCTGTTTTTTGGCCACTTATTTTTCAGGATTTTCTTGTCCGTTTTTATCCCGCTAGCTTCACAACACGATGGGACATGGGACTCCACTATAGCGCACTGATTGCCGTAATCATGGGACTTGCATCTGTTTATTCCGTTGCTTTTTTGAAGGGAAGATTGAAATCCAAGGCTATGCTCGTAATCATGATCGCTTTTTTGCTTAACGCAGTTTTTCTTTATCGATTCATACTACGGGGACCGTTCGGACTTTTTTATAATCCGGCTTTTTATGCACATACTAAAGATTTTGCTTTTTTGGATAATGTAGTGAAAAAAATTCCACGTAACGCATCCGTGATGACGCAAAATAATCTTGCTTCTCATTTTACCCATCAAAAAGTATGGTTGCTACAAGCAGAAAACAGGCCAGCTGATCAAGAATACTATACACAGAAACAACCTGATTATATTCTCATTGATAATCGTGCGGGGCAAAACCCTAATAATTATTGGGGAGTGAAAGACATGAATTTTTTGTTAAATACCTTGAGAAACGACAATAAATATAAACTTATTTACAAAAGCAGCGGACAATTTCTTTTCGGGAAGGTTGGGAGATAATGATGTTCAAAAGTGATAAAAATCTTTCTTGGAGCCAAATGTTTCGCATTCCGGATGCGTGAAGCTAGTCCATAGAATTTCCCCTTCTTGACATTGCTTATCTCTTTTTGTTCTCCTGTCCTTTTTTTCTCAAGTTCAAATTAGGATATAAACTCGTACTATTAGGCTAATTTTAGCTCTATCTTTTTCCCCATCGCTTGAGCAAGGGACATGATGGTTTGCAGAGTTGCGTTTCTAGATCCTGATTCAATTTTTGTAATTGTAGTTCTTGGAATATGGGACAAATGAGCCAGCTTTTCCTGCGTAAATCCAAGCCTCTCTCTATTTTTTCTTAAAGTAACAACAAGTTTGTAATATTTTTTCTCAGCATCTACAAATTTACGTTCGTCTTTTGTAGTATTACGGCTAAGATTTTTTAAATTGATTGTTTGTTTCTTTAGTTTTATCGTGTTCATAGCTACTCCTTATAGTCAACTAATCTTTTTATTGCTTTATCTAACTCTATTATCGGTGTCTTTTGTGTTTTTTTGGCAAAGGCGCAAAGAATAATTATTGAATCTTTACCAATGTACGCATATAATGCTCGCCATTGCCCATTTTGTCTTACTCGTATTTCGAATAAATCTATCCTACCGGAAAGCTTTTTTCCAAAAGGCTCTTCTAATTTCCCGTCTTCTTCTAGTATTTCAAAAAGCGCTTGAAATTTTAATTGGACTGTCCGAGAAAATTTTCTTAGCTCTTTCTCTGCCCGCTTATCAATTAAGACAGCTTTCCTCACGTATGTGATTGTGTCATAAATGGAACGTCTTGTCAAATCTTTTTTACCTCCTTGACATTACTTATCTCTTTTTGTATATATAATCGTGTGATTAGGATAATTTCGATTTTTGTTCTCCTGTCCTTTTTTTTCTCCAGTTCCATGGCTCCGGCTTTGGCTGCGATGAGTTATCTCTATGATGCCAACGGCAATATGACCTCGGACGGAACGAAGTGCTATGAGTATAACGACGCGAATCAACTGAAGAAAGTAAAAAAGTGCAGTGACAGTAAAATAATTGCAGAGTATATTTATGACCATACGGGAAAGAGAATCATCAAGAAGGAGTATAAAAACGGAGTTCTTGAGAGAACGGTTTACAGTATAGGTGATGAATATGAAACAGTTGTCCTCGCCTCAAACGGAGCGAAACTCAATACAACATACTATAAAGTAAATGACGAGGTGGTTGCGAAGAAAAACCCGGATGGTGCCGTAAACTACTATCACAATGACCATCTGGGATCGAATAGCGTACTGACAGATCAAAGCGGGGCAGTGGTTGAGAAGACCACCTATCAGCCGTATGGAGAGGTGAAAAGCGGAGGGACAAAGAGTAAATTCGGCTATACGGGGCAGGAGAAAGACAGCGAAACAGGACTTAATTACTACGATGCACGCTACTATGATCCCCATCTCCAGCGCTTCGTCCAGCCGGACACCATGCTGCCAGATGTGTACGATCCTCAGCAGTTGAATAGGTACTCGTATGCAAGAAATAATCCGCTTACTTACAATGATCCAACAGGGCATTGTATTGGTTTTCTTAGTCCGTTTTGTGGGGCAATTATGTCAGTTGTTACCAAGGTAATTCAACCAGTAGTAAGTTTAATAGCAAGAATACAAAATAACCCAATTGCTCAGAGGGTTGAACAAAATTTAAGTAAAGTCCAATCCAATCCTGTTGTGCAAAAAACTGAGAATACTCCTGGAAGGTTAGGGAATAATCCAGTAGTTCAAAAGACAACTTCAAATGTTGACAAAATAACAAAAACATTTAATGTACCATCTAAGGCTCTTGATATTGCACAGAAAATTAAAGACGATGCTGGTCAACCCATTAAGGGTTATATGTCAAAGCCTTTCGAAAACAGAGAAGGACTCCTACCAAAAGCCGGTAAATATATAGAACATGATATAAAACCATTGCTAGAAGGGGTAAATCGTGGCAAGGAACGTTTGATTATTGATATAAATAATGGTAGAACATGGTACACATCAACACACTATGAATCTTTTGTAGAGATTAAATAGTATATTTATGGAATTAACTTGGAAAGAATTATTATCAATAAAAGAAGGAAAATTCTATCTCGTAAGCAGTAGAGAAAGAGATATTGATATTTTTAAAGATAAATTATCGTCAGACAAACCTGATATTGTAGTAAGATTTTTTCGCGGGAGCAAATGTAGATCAAAGGAGTCTTTATATCAAGAATTCGCAGCCGCCCTACAGTTTCCTTATTATGCTGTTGATCAGAATTGGGATGGCTTTGACGAAGGTATAAACGACTTAAATTGGTTGCCTGCTAATAAATATGTAATGATTATAACTAATTTTAATGAGGTGTTATCAGATAACCATCAAGATTTAGATATTTTTATGGATATTCTAAAAGACACAATTTCTAATTGGACTAAAGAAACTAGAAATAATATACCTAATCAGACTCCTGTTGCGTTTACTATTATTTTGCACTGTAGACCTGATGAAGAAAAGAATTGTATGGAGATATTAAAAAAAGAAAATATTCAACCAGTTTTGAGGATTTTAAAACCATACGACGATATTTTATGAAAAATAGAATTATTTTGACGGGTTTTGTTGCATTTTTACTCTTTTTAACCAGCTTTTCGAATGTGGGGGCGGCGCTCCAGCCAATTCCCGCACCAAGGAGTCCTTTTAATTATGGAGACAAATATGAGACTGACCTTTTTGCAGGAAGCGCGAACTATTCTTATCCGATTAAAGTGCCAAAGGGAACAAATGATCTCACACCGGATGTTTCGTTGTCGTATAGCAGCGCGGGAGCGAGGGATTTCAGCCAACGGGCAGGGGCAGGGTGGCAACTCAGCCAGGATTATGTGGAGAGGGATGTGAATTTCACGCCAACAAATCCGGGAGATGATAAATTTAGGCTTCATTTCAAAGGAGGAGTGTATGATCTGGTATACGTCGCTTCGGAGAACCGGTATCATACTAAAACGGAGTCATATCTGAACATTCAGAAGCTTACAGGCGGACAAAATGAATTGAGTGAGTATTGGCAAGTGATCACACAGGACGGAACAAAATACCGCTTGGGGTATTCGGCACAATCGGAGCTGATGTGTAACGGACGAGGTTATATAAGTACGTGGAATCTTGACCAGGTGGAAGATACACACGGGAATAAAATCTTTTATACCTATGCTGAGAATGGCGGGATTTCGTATGTATCCAAAATCGAATACAACAATGATAAAACACGGGCTGTTGATATCATCTATGAAGCAAATCCATACCAAAGGAATGTTTATATACAGGGATGCAGTGTATCTGAGGTTTCACGATTGAAAAATATTCAGGTAAAGATAACGACAGGCACAATACTTGTCCGGCAGTATGACCTGAATTACGGACCGACGAGCGGTACAGCCCAAGTCTTGCAATCAATAACCGAGAAGGCAGGCGACGGGACAGCTCTTCCCGCGACGACATTTACATATAAGCCTGAGGTAAAGAATTGGGTGACAACGCCTGAAACATGGATCAATAATGCCGATATTGACGTGCATTTGGAAAAAACAGATGTTGTTTTGGTAGATATGAATGGCGATGGATTATTGGATATCGCCAGAACACATCAGAATGGCGCTTCTTCAAGTTGGGATGTCTTGCTTAATCAAGGAAATAGTTGGGCAACAACTTTTATACGTTGGGGAAATAATATTCCTGAGGCGTATGGGATTAATTCGAATGAAATGAGATTAATTGATGTCAATGGCGATAATTTGCCAGATATCGTCAGATCTCATGGGACTGATTGGATGGTTTGGAGAAATACCGGTACCAGTTTTAATAGTACATGGGAGGTATGGGCACATTTTGGAACGAGTGATATTGATATGAATACGAATCGTGCAACATTAGTTGATGTCACAGGAGATGGACTGCCGGATATTGTACGGACATGGTGGAATGCTCAACAGCAATGGGAAGTATACAGAAATTTAGGTAATAGTTGGAGTACCACACCTGAGGTGTGGTCGTATGGTAGCGTTGGCAATCAGGGGCTTGATGCTTTAAATGTACGCTTGATGGATGTCAATGGCGATAATTTGCCTGATATTATTCGCACAACATACAATGGTAATAATGATAATAGTACCGACACTTGGTATGTGTATAAAAATACAGGAAGCGGTTGGAATACATCGGCTGAAACGTGGATAAATAATGCTCCTATAACTGCACATCTTGAGATGACCTACCTGACCTTTTATATAACTTTGCAGGATGTAAATGGCGATGGATTGGTGGATATCGTCAAAAGCCTGGAGGGACCAAATAGATGGATGGTTCTTCTTAATAGCGGGAATAGTTGGTCTTCGCAATGGGAAGAATGGGTGAATCCGGCAGGTCCGATTCTTGCTTCTTTGCAGGGAAATACACATATGGCAGATGTAACCGGGGACGGTCTTCCTGATATTATCAGGACAAATTATAATGGCGGTTTTGATACATGGAATGTTTATAAAAATAACGGCAAGGCTTCGAATTTGCTTGCTTCTGTGAAGACGGCGCAGGGCGGGACCATAAGTTTTGATTATAGGGCTTCTACGGCATTTAGTAATAATGGCTTTGACGGCATACCGGATCTTCCTTTTAATCTCTGGCTGGTGGAGAAGAAAACTGAGAACAACGGCATGACGGGCGCTCATCTGACGAATGGTGTAACGACATATAGCTACAAAGACGGATTTTATAAATGGCAAGATAAGGAATTCAGGGGATTTGGGACAATTGATGAGAATTTGCCGGATACTTCGAAGAAGAAATATGTATTTAATCAGGACGACGCTTTGAAGGGGCTGCTCTCCGAAGTACAGACAAGAGACAGCTCAAGCAATCCTTACGCTGAAACAGAAAATACATGGAGCAGTTCACAGGCGAATGGGGTTTTTACAGTAAATCTGGCTTCGGAGAAGAATTACGCTTATGACGGATCGGCGGGCAATCCCAAGATAACGCAGGTTGATTATACGTATGACGGCTCCGGAAATGTCACGAAGAAATCAGAACTCGGAGATACGGGAGCGACAGGCGACGAGCGATTTACTTATTACGAATACACAACAAATCCTTCTCTTTGGATATTAAATACACTTAAACATACCTATTTCCATGCTGCGGATGACGGTACTAAAATGAGCGAGAGCTGGTATTATTATGACGGGCACGCGGGACTAGATGACGCGCCGACTAAAGCTGATGCTACAAAAGAAATAAAATGGTCGGATACTGCCGGATTGACAAGCCCAACTACTATTTATGAATATGACAGCTTTGGAAATAAAACAAAGGTAGCTGACGCGAATAATCACGCAACTCAATACGCTTATGACGTGACGGGGACTTATCCGATAAGTACTACGAACGCGAAAAATCAAATAAGCACAATGAGTTATGCTTTGGGAACGGGCAATTTGCTTTCGAAAACAGATCCCAATGGTTTTGTAACTTCTTATGTGTATGATGTTTTCGGCAGAATTACGAAAGAAATAAAACCGTATGACACAAGCGAATTTCCGACAACCAGTTATCAGTATTTCAATGATGGCACAGCGCCTGAAGGAACGCTTGTGTCGAAGAGAGAAGTGAGCGGAGCAGCGGGAACCCTTGATGTATATGCATGGGCTGACGGACTCGGAAGGAAAATGCAAACCAGAGCGGACGCGGAGGATGCGAGTAAACAGATTGTGACAGATACTTTCTATGATACAACCGGCGATATCGCGAAAGAAACAGTTCCTCATTTGGATACACTAACTACTAGTTATACAGCTCCTGTTGCCGGAACGAGAGTCACGGAAATGACATATGATCCTCTGGGAAGAGTGACTTTAGTCAAAAATCCAAAAGGAGATATAAGCTCTACAGCATATGATCATTGGAAAGAAACAAATATCGATGAAAACGGGAAAATAAAGAGGCAATATTTGAATGCTTACGGAAAAATAGTGAAAGTCGAGGAGGCGAACGGAATTAATACGTATGCGACAAATTATGATTATAACAGCCGAGATGAATTGGTAAAGATTACTGACGCTTTGGGGAATGTAGATACTATTACTTATGATTCGCTTGGGAGAAGAAAATCGCAGATAGATCCTGATATGGGGACATGGCAGTACGAATATGACGGTGTTGATAATTTGACCAAAAAAACAGACAACCGCGGGGTGATAACGACAATGACCTATGATGAGCTGGACCGTAGGACCAAAGTCGATTATCCGACCGATACGGATGTTGTCTATACATATGACGGGAACGGCAAAATAGGGACACTTACGTCGCTCACAAATTCAGGAGGGACACTCACCTATTCTTACGATAACAGAATGCGAAAAATTCAGGAACAGCGAGTGGTTGACGGGACGACATGGACAACTCAATTTGCATATGACAGCCTGGATCGCCCGATGACACGTACAAATCCTGATGGACAGGTAGTAAACTATGCTTATAATTCGCAAGGAGAAGTAAATAGCGTAAATGGAATTCTGAGCAATATTGATTATAGCGCTCAGGGCAAGATCACGAAGAAGGATTTTGCCAATTCAGTGACGACGAATTATACGTATAATACCGATGATTTCCGGTTAAATAGAATTCGGGCTGGCTCTATATTCGATTCAGGATATACCTATGATAAAGTCGGGAATGTTTTGAGTATTACTGATAATCTTCTCGGTAAAACTCAAAACTTCGGTTATGATGACTTGGACAGGCTTACTACCGCTCAAGAAACCAGCGGATATAATTATGGTTATGAGTATAATGCTATTGGAAACCTGACTAAATTTACAAACTCGGGTAATCCGATAGATTATACTTACGGACAAAACGCCGGCGTACACGCCATGACTTCTTCAACAGAAACCGCGCCGACGCCTATTCCAACACCTACGCCTACCGCTACTCCTACCCCGACTCCGACGGTTATACCGACAGCAACACCTACACCAACTTCTGTGCCGACTCCTACCCCAACAACCGGAGGCATACCTCAATTATTGCTTAATCCGGGATTTGAATCAGGCAATATAAACTGGACAGCAACATCAGGGGTGATCACTAATAATACGGGATATCCGGCCAAAACAGGAAGTTGGTATGCCTGGCTTTTGGGATATGGTACGACTCATACAGATACACTCGCCCAAACAATCACCATTCCATCCAACGCAACAGCAGCTTCCTTAAGCTTTTTTCTAAGAATCGGAACGGCTGAAACAACAACAACGAGTGCATATGACAAATTAAAAGTTCAGATAAAAAATACATCAGGAACGGTACTAAAGACTTTGGTAACTTATTCTAATCTTAATAAATCAAGCACTTATTCACAAAAAACATTTGATATCCTCGCCTACAAAGGACAAACTATCCAGATATACTTCACCGGAACGGAAGACTCTTCACTGTCAACATCATTCCTGATTGATGATGCTGCTGTTTCGGTAAGCCAAACAACAGCAACGCCTACGCCAGCTCCAACATCAACACCTACCCCAACTACTCCTCCTACCCCAACCCCGACGGCTATACCAACATCAACACCTACGCCAACCTCCGCAAATACTCCCACGCCAACTCCTGCAGGCCAACGGTCTGACTTGGTTATCACAAACGTAACGCTCTCGCCGACAAACCCAACCTCAGGAGAATCATTTAGCGCCCAAGTTACAGTTAAAAATCAGGGAACTTCGTCAACGCCGGCAAAATATGTAGGAACCGCCTACTACTATGATCTGACAAGCACGCCAACCGCATCAACAACTTACAATGGAGGATCATATTCATATTTTACTCTTGCGGCAGGACAATCTAAAACGATAACGTTATCTTCTTTAAAACTAAATGGTACCGGAAATCACAACCTACGGCTTTATGTTGATGTTTTCAATGTAATTACTGAAGGTGATGAAACAAACAATGCATATGGCCCGCTAACCTTCTCTATATCTCAATAACAATTACCCTGCAAATTTCGCCAAGTTTTTTGTCCTTCGTGATTTTTGAAAAGTATAATCGGGATGAGCAGGATAATTGCTAAAAATATAATAAATAAGCCAAAATGAAGTCGATAATAAGGCAACCATGCTATAAATCCTTTTTTAATTCCACGGACCCTGTTGAAACGTATTCAATAATATTAAATGCAGGTGAATTATCTTTCCATTTTATGGTTTGTAATACTTTCGTATTTTTAAGCGGAGTCACGCACGTTCCTTTATTTATGTATAGAAATCCAGGTTCTCCTTCAGCCTCATCCGTTCCACTTTTTGCAGAAAGAGGGCAATCTAACGGGACAAAATAATATTTATCAAAACCAGTATAATCCAGGTCTCTGGGAGATCCTAGTTGCTGATACTTGAGCGGGCTGTATTTATTGTAGAACAAAATATAAATATATGGTGTTGATTGAGATTTTGTGATTATGATTTTTTTATAATTTGGATAATATGTATTTAAAGACGCGACGAGTTCTTTATATGGATATCCTCTAAACCAAGGACGGTATACCGGCTCATGTACAAATAATTGATGCATATAAAAGGCGAGATTTACTGCAAAAATTAAAGGTATTAAAACCAAAAATAATCTGTATAGATTTTTTTTCTTTCTCAAATATTTATAAAATGAATATATGCCAAAACCAACTAATAACTCAAAAGGCAAAAATGCCAGGAAGAACCGGTGTGTATTTGGTGTTTCGTCGAGGGCAAAGGAAAGAAGAAATGGTACCATTAAAAACCAAATAATTATAAAATATCCCCATCTAATTTTTTTCAAAAATATTTGATATATACCAAGAATAAAGAAAAGTAATTCTATTGGATAAAATAAGCCTGCGTTTGGAATCCTATTTCTTTGCGGTTCTCCTCCTTGTATAAAAAGAAAATCATAGCTCAAATATTTAAAATAGGTATCACTTATATACTGACCATAATCTACGATTTTGTTATGAAAAATTCTGGTTACTAATAAAGGAGTATTTATATCGTTCCTAATTTTCTCTTCTAACTTCAATTTTACATCCGGCGCATTGAAGATACTTAATTGATTTAATCTTTCGGCTGAGGTTCCAATAAGTGTATTTAAATTAAAAATAATTACAATTAATAATGTGATAATAAGTTGTATCTTCATTCTCCTGCCTTCTATTTTTTTATAAAAGAAAATATAAAGGAGAATGATAAATGGAAGCATAAACGCCCTTGGAGAAGCGTACGTATAAAAACTAAGGATCCAGATGATACCGGCAATAAATATATAAAAAGATTTCCTTTTAGATATAAATTGTTGGAAAAAATAAAATCCTAAGAGCACAAAAAAAACACTGACAAGCGGGTCATTTTGTATCCTTGATAAGAATATACTAATAGGTGAAATAGCTGATAAGCATGAGGTAATAATGGCAATCGCATTATTTCCAGTAAGTTTTTTTACAATTGCATATATTAATATAATTAAAAGAATTCCTATAATAGCAGTGGGAAGTCTAACTGCAAATTCATTAAGCCCTAATAATGAGATAAAAGGTATGTCTATATAAGCATATACCGCAGCTTTATAGTCTCCAAATGATTTAAGCGAAAGAGGGTAAGCGATTCCATATTCGTCTTTTCCGGTTTTTAATATTGAAAAACTGTTATAGCCAAATGATGCTTCATCAGCGTGCAATCCGCTTGGTACTGAATCAAGAAATGGCAAGCGCAGAAAGAGAGCAATCAGGATAATTATTAATAATAGTATTTTATTTTTCATAAATATCTTAATCCCTAAATCTATATTTTATTAATGTTACCAGAGCTTTGAGGCCGTCTTTGATTGTATTAAGTTTTTTTCCTTCATCATATCCACGGGGGATAGTAGAGATGGGTATTTCATGGATATTATATCCTTTTTTCAGTAATTTCGCTGTAATTTCCGGCTCAAATTCAAATCCTTTGGCATTTAATCGCATGTCGTTTACTGCTTTTTTGGGGAATATTTTATAGCAGGTCTCCATGTCAGTGATCCATTGACCATATAATATGCTTGTTATAAAGCTTAGTATTTTATTTCCCAAATAATGGATGAAAAAACGCGCAGTTCTTTCGTCTTTTAAAAAGTCGGGTAAGCGATTTAATCTGGTGCCGTAAACAACTTTCGCTTTTTTTTGGATTATTGGGCGTAATAACTTTTCATAATCACGCGGATCATATTCCAAATCCGCGTCCTGAATGATAATATATTCTCCGGTTGATGCTTTGATCGCTGTTCTGATAGCCGCACCTTTTCC
>JAHIGH010000176.1 GCA_018900295.1 Patescibacteria group bacterium
CATGCGTTCGATTGGCAGGCGGGCTTTTTTGGCAATATCTTCCGGTACTTTGACTTCATATTCGAGGTTTTTGAGGCTGTTGTATACTTTAGGCAGGGTGATCATCTTCATGTATTCACAGACCATGTCTTCCCGCATAGGAATAAATTTTTTCTTGGGATTGGCTTTTTGCAGCGGATATAGCATTCCGGTTTCTGTGGCTACTATGAATTCATTGGCTTTGGATTCTTTTGCATATCGCATCATTTCTCCGGTTGAGAGAATTTTGGTCCTTTCGGAGGAAAGTTTGCCTTTGGCAATATAATGCATGCAGGACGAAACGCAGCCGCATTCGGGATGGATAAGAAATTCTGCATGAGGATATGCCTTTCTTTTTTTCAATATATCCTGTGGAGTAACTTTGGCGTGTATGTGGCATTCTCCCGGGTAGGCGATAATATCACGTCCTGTCTGATTGGCGACAAAAGAGGCAAGGAACATGTCAGGAACAAATAATATTTGTTTGTCTTTTGGAATACTATTCACGATTTGGACCGCGTTGGATGAGGTGACACAATAATCGCTTAACGCTTTTATTTGTGCCGTTGTATTGATATAGCTGATAACGATAGCGCCAGGATAGCGGTTCTTCCAGGTCTTCAAAGTTGGCGCGTCAATGGACGCGGCAAGACTGCAACCGGCATTCGGATCAGGAATAAGTACTTTTTTATCAGGTGAAAATATCGCGGCAGATTCAGCCATAAAATGGACGCCGCAAAAGACAATTATTTTCGCATCAGTCGCTGCTGCTTTTTGGGAAAGCTCCAGCGAGTCGCCGACAAAGTCCGCGATATCCTGAATGACTGGAATTTGATAATTGTGGGCTAAAATAATAGCGTTACGCTTTTTTTTGAGGGCTTGGATTTGTTGAATTAATATTTTTTCTTGGTCTTTTATCGTGTTGGGTGTATAATTTTGCATGATTACTTGTATTATAACATGGGAGGTAAGATTTAGATTGAACCTCACCCTGACCGAGGGAATATAATTGAGATAGAGTTTTATGAAGACGGATTTTATAGTTATTGGTTCCGGTATCGCGGGATTGGCCAGTGCGTTGACTTTGGCTGATTATGGAAAAGTGCTTCTGGTTAGTAAAGAGAATCTTGTTAGCGGATCAAGTCGTTTGGCGCAAGGCGGAATCGCGGCTGTTGTGGGGGAAAATGATTCTTTCCGAAGTCATATCGAAGATACAATCACAGCGGGAGCTGCATATAATGACCTATCAGAGGTTCGTTTTTTGGTCGAACACGGGCCAAGCGCTATTGAGTGGCTTGAGGAACAGGGCGTGAATTTTGACAGAAATGAACAGGGGTATCTACTGGGGCAGGAAGCAGCACATCACGCAAGACGTATTTTGCATATTACAGATTTTACAGGTTTCGCAATTGTTGAGAAACTTGCGGAACAGGTACGCAGGCATACAAATATTACTTATCTGGAAAATACTTTTTTCCTGGATTTTCTGGTTGAAAATAATTGTTGTTATGGAGCGCAATTTTTACAATGGAATAGTGTGATTAATTGTTTATCACGTTCTACAATTTTGGCAACAGGAGGGTTAGGACAGATTTATCAGTGGAGCACAAACCCGTTTTCAGCTACGGGAGACGGTATTGCCGCAGCTTTCCGGGCGGGTGCAAAAATAAAGGATTTGGAATTTATTCAATTTCATCCGACAGCGCTTGAATATAATTCGCCTGTTTTATTTCTACTTTCCGAGGCAATACGCGGTGAAGGAGCATATCTTGTGAACGAGCGGGGTGTGCGGTTTGTGCAAGAATATGATTCCCGGGGAGAGTTATCTCCACGTGATATTGTCGCGCGCGTGATTTATTTGGAGCAGAAGCAGGGGCGTGTATTTTTGGATATCAGGCACAAGGGGAAAGTTTTTTTACAAGAAAGGTTTCCGAATATTTATGCTTATTTGTTAAATTTAGGATTTGATATGGCTACAGATCTTTTGCCGGTTACTCCGGCCGCGCATTATCTCTGCGGAGGCGTTGTCATTGATATTTACGGAAGGACGAATATCACTAATTTATTTGCGTTTGGTGAGGTCAGTTGCAGCGGAGTACACGGAGCAAACCGGCTGGCATCAAATTCGCTTCTGGAATCAGTTGTTTTTCCCAGGCAGCTTATGAAAGTTGTCGGTGATTTACCAAAAGTAGTTGAGGAGAAAGAGTTCAGAATTCCTGAATTTGGCGGTACTATTCAATATTCGGATATTAAAAAAGAACTGCAAAAAATTATGTGGGAAAAGGTGGGGATTGTACGGACAAAGGAAGGAATGTTGAGCGCGTATAGTCAATTGGAGAAATGGGATGAAGAAATGCAGAAAGAGCAGAGAGTCAATAAGAGTTTTGTCGAGCTTAAGAATTTGGTGACCTGTGCGAGGCTTGTGACAGAAAGCGCGCTTCGAAGAGAAAAGAGCCTGGGGGCACACTATGTAGTGGATAGGTGAGAGTTGAGAAATGACCCGCCTAAGCTTACTTCAAGCCTTTTCAGAACTATTCGTTCACGGCTTGAAGGGCGCTTTAGCGGCGGGCAAGGGGGTATAGATTTTTTTTGTTCGGGGAAGTATAATTAGATTAATATGACTGATTTACAGACTATTTTTTATATCGTCGGAATCATGTATATGGTTCTAAGTACAGTTGTTCTTATTGCAATAATAGCGGGTATATTTATTATTTTTCGGACGGTTAGGGATATTCGAAGGAAGGTTGAGGAGAAGATAAAAAATGTGGAGAGAATTATACAGCATCCTGAAGAGATTGTTGGCGCTATCGGAGCTTCATTAATACAAAAAGGTTTGCAAAAGGTACAACAAATAATTCGTAGAAAAAAGGCTTCGAATTAGTAATATTAGAGAGATTGCTTTGTCGTGCATTATCATGCTCTCCTCGCAATGACATGGAGTTGGATTTTTTAGAATTTTTTTATAATATTTTTACCTGGTCGATGAGGGGTAAAAAGAGGCGGACTTCTTCCCAGAATTTTTCTGAGAGATTGATTGAGTATTTGCCAAAACCCGTATTTTCAGAACGGGAACAGAGATTATTTTCATATCTTCTTACGACGCGCAGAATTTTTGTGCCGGTTTCATTAAATTTATCCTGCCAATTTGATGGGTCTTTCGCGAAGTTGTCGTGAATTATTTTAAATTTATTAAAGAGATCCTGATTGTCTTCCAGCATTTCTTTAAAAGTTTTTTTGTATTTAACCATAATTTTATAAAGGTTTTAAATTTTTACTCCTTCGGTTGTTTTTTTCGTCTTTCGATTTTGCGAAGGGTGTACATGATGCGTTCGTCGAGATTGATATTTTTTATACGGGCGAAGCGGAGTATGGCGACTAAAATATCGCCTAATTCCTGTCTGTAGGTCTCATCTTGTTGGGCGGAGATATTAGACGGTTTGCGGCCGTGTTTGGCCAGATAGGCGCGTGCCATCTCACCTATTTCTTCCACGAGGCTTAGTATTAGAATTGAGCCGAATTCTTCAGAGTGTTTGACAGAAGAATCAATTTTGTCCAGATGGATAAAATATTTTCCGAATGGCGATGATTGCTTGGTTCGCGGCATGATAGTTGTATTATACCCTTCTATTTTAAAAAAGCAAAAATTATATAAAGTTGTTGATAGAGATTGCTTCGGTCAGTTGGGTTTGTTTGCTTAATTGAGGGTAAAATGGTAAGATAAGAAGTACCCCGAGGGACGGGGTTTTTTATTTAGGAAGGTATATTTATATGATCAATATAAGAAATGTTGCAATTATAGCGCATGTAGACCATGGGAAGACTACTTTGGTTGACGCGCTTTTGAGGCAATCAAAAACACATTTGAATAAGGAACAAGCGGAGCAGGAGTTCATTATGGATAGTAATGAGCTTGAGCGTGAACGAGGCATCACAATTTTTTCGAAGAATGCGTCGGTGTTGTGGCGTGGCACGAAGATAAATATTATTGATACGCCGGGGCATGCGGATTTCGGAGGCGAGGTGGAGCGTGTCCTGACAATGGCTGACGGAGCGCTTTTGCTTATTGACGCAAAGGAAGGTCCTATGCCGCAGACGCGTTTTGTGCTTAAAAAAGCTCTTGAACGGGAATTGAAGATAATTGTGGTTGTGAATAAAATTGATAAGCCTGACGCGAGGATCAATTATGTTCTTGATAAGACGCTTGATTTATTTTTGGAGCTTGGGGCAGATGATAATACAGCGGACTTCCCTATCATTTATTCCAGCGGAAAAGAAGGAAAAGCCGGGCTTGATGCGGATCTAGCAAAGATGACAGATATTTCAACTATTTTTGAAGAGATATTGAAACACATACCCGCACCGACAGGAGATCCAAGTCAGCCGCTCCAGATGCTGGCTACGTCTTTGAGCCGTGACAATTTCAAGGGAAGGATAGCTACAGGAAGGATATATAACGGTTCGGTAAAGCAGAATTCAGATGTTGTACGTATTTCGCGCGACGGAGTGGCTACGAAGTTCCGGTTGACTGCTCTTATGACATTTGAGGGATTGGGCAGGGTTGAGATACAAGAAGCGACTGTCGGGGATATAGTCGCGATCGCCGGTATACCTGATATTACGATAGGAGAGACAATTGCTGATCCGATTACTCCTATAGCTTTGCCGGTTCTGGCAATTGAGGAGCCGACAGTGAAGATGGCTTTCAGCGTCAATAATTCACCGTTCGCGGGGCAGGAGGGGGAATTTAAGACTTCACGACAAATAAGAGAAAGGCTCTATAAAGAACTTGAGACGGATATGGCGCTGCGGGTTGAGGATTTACCAAACGGAGATTGGCTTGTTTTCGGGCGCGGCGAACTGCATCTGGCAATAGTTATAGAACGAATGAGGAGGGAAGGATATGAATTCCAGGTATCAAGGCCGCAGGTAATTATAAAAGTGGTTAATGGAAAGAAATTGGCGCCTTTTGAGAGGGTATTTATCGAAATACCGCAGGATTTTTCAGGTGTTGTAATGCAAAAAATGGGAATGAGGAAAGGGGTGCTTGAGGATATGACTACGGATGACCGCGTCGAACGCGGCTTCGTAACTGTCTATCTACAATTTATTATTCCGACAGGTAGCCTTTTCGGGTATAGAAGCGAGTTTATAACCGATACAAAAGGGCTTGGGCTTATCAGTACTTCATTTTTTAAATATGATGAGGATAGCGGGGATGCCTTGAAGCGCGAGCATGGGTCGCTTGTCGCGCATGAATCAGGAGTGACGACTTTGTACGGTTTGGTCAATACGCAGGACAGGGGCGAGTTATTTATCGGTCCGGCAACGCAGGTATATAAGGGGCAGGTTGTGGGACAGAATAGCAGAAGTGATGATTTGCGACTCAATGTGTGCAAGGTGAAGCAGCTTTCAAATATGCGGTCGAAGGGTGAAGGGACGATAGAACATTTCAATACCCCGAGGGTTATGGAGCTGGATGACGCATTGGAGTATGTGGGAGAGGATGAGTTGGTGGAAGTGACGCCTAAGAATGTGAGGATACGCAAGATCATTTTGGATGAAGCTGATGAGAGGCGGAAGAGGTCGCAGGGGCTGGTTTAATGACTGGACGGGAGCCCGAGGCGATTTTTTATACCCCTACGCTTTCAAAATACAAAGGTATAATACCTAACGAAGCTTTGAATTCGAAATAGTTTAATTATTAAAGACAATATAATCCTGCTTTTTGAAAGCTACGGAGGTATATACCAAATTTCGTAAATTCAAAGCGTAGTGGTATATTTTTTGGATCTCGCGCCAATTTTCAACAATTCTTTCGTCATATACTCTTCCAATAATTTCAACTGTTTTTGCAATAAAATCAAGCTTTTTTCCATGTTGTTTCGTTAGAGATTTTAGTTGTTGTTGAATATCTGCTGTGTTTTGTTCAAGTGATCGTTGGCCTTGCATTAGGGAGCGTTGTATTTGTTCGAAATATTGTTGTTTTGCGTTTAAAAGATCAACTTGATCAATTAGTGATTGTTGTTCTTTTTTGAGCGTGAGAAGTTCTTTTTTTAAGGGGTCTGTTCCTGTTTTGATTTCTTCGTTTACGATGGACCTGATATTTTCTAATAATTGATCGTCTGTCATAAATTCAATATAGCAGTTGTAAAGAGGAGAAGCAAGATTAATTTTTCTTAATTGGTTATTGGAGATTTATTAAGAATCTAAAAAGAAGATTTCTAATAATCTTTTATTTCTTTTATACGACCATCATTTCCATGAATAAAAACTGTTGTTCCGGCAGCAGCATTAGCTTGCGCATATTTTGTA
>JAHIGH010000017.1 GCA_018900295.1 Patescibacteria group bacterium
GAAATATATGTTTTTTTTATTATTAATTGTTTTGGCGGCTTTATTGCTTGAAAGTGTTGCGATAACTCTTCCTTTATTTTTGATTGTTGTTCTGGTCATGTTAGTTATATTTTCCGAAAAACAGAATAATTTGGTTCTTGCCCTGGCTTTTTTCGGAGGATTGATCCTTGATGTAAGCGCAGTGCGTTATTTGGGTAGTACCAGTCTTTTTCTGACATGTTGGTTATTTCTTATTTTATTGTATGAGCGTAAGTATGAGATAAATACTATTCCATTTGTTCTTGCTTCGTCATTTTTCGGAATTATTTTGTATCTTTGGTTTTTTGGGTATGGGGAAATTCTTATTCAGTCAATTGTCGGTTCAATTTTCAGCTGCGCTCTTTTTGTTATTTTTAAGCGGATGGGTATTTCTTATAAAGAAAAAATGCAGTTTAATTTTTGAAAGAGATTGCTTCGTCGCCCACTATCGTGGTGCTTCTCGCAATGACATGAAGCGTGGCTTATGAAGACAGATACAGGTTTTGCTTTCGGTGATCATATAAAGACAGAAAAAATAAAGAGGAGGAGTGCTTCAGAGTCTTCACATTTTGTAATAAGAACTTTTTTACCTATTTTGTTTTTGTTTATTGTTGTCTGTGTGTGTATCGTAAGGCTTGTGTATCTGCAGTTGTTTCAAGGATCATATTACCGCGCGCTCTCCGATTCCAATAGGATACGGACTCAAGTTATTTACGCTCCAAGAGGGATAATTTTTGATAGAAATGGAGTTCCTTTGGTTTTTAATATTCCGGGATTCAGACAAATTATTAAGAATCCGAAAGGGAAAAACACAGACAGGATTGTTTTTTTGAGTAAGGAAAAAGCGCTTTCGCTTATTGCGAAGGGGGAGACGAATATTGCGGTGGATTCTCTTCGTGAATATCCGTATAAGGATGTTATCGCGCATGTCTTGGGATATATTGGTCAAATTTCCATAGATGATTTAAAAAAGAAGGGATATGTGAATTATTCCGCAGACGCATTTATCGGAAAGACGGGAATTGAGGAAGAATACGAGCGTTTATTGCGGGGCAAAGACGGTAAGCAATTGGTTGAAGTTGACGCATACGGCGGTAAAGTGCGGCCGCTTGGACAGACAGATCCAATTGCAGGAAAAGATATTACTTTGACTCTTGATGTAAAATTGCAAAAGGCAGTATATGACGCGGCTGGTGATATAGAGAAAGGGGTAGTAATCGTTTCAAAGCCCAATGGGGAGATATTGGCAATGGTTTCCAAGCCTTCATTTGATTCGAATCTTTTTACTTTGGATGATACTTATTCTGTAGCGTCTGACAGCGTATATAAAAATGTTACTTCTGTGTTAACGGATGGATATGGTCAGCCTCTTTTGAACCGTGCGATCGGAGGAGTATACCCTCCGGGATCTACGTTTAAATTGGTTGTCGCGGCAGCGGGTTTGGAAGATGGGATTATTGATTCAAGATATACGGTTACTGATACCGGTATTTTGAAAGTCGGGGAATTTTCTTATGCTAATTGGTATTATACGAATTATGGACGAAAAGAGCCGGGGCAGATGAATGTAGTTCGCGCGCTTGCACGGTCAAACGATATTTTTTTCTATAAATTGGCAGAGCTTATAAATGTAGACAGAATATCGGCAATGGCCGTGAAATTTGGGTTGGGAGATGTAATGGGAATTGATTTGCCTGGGGAAGTAAAAGGAACTGTGCCGACACGCGAGTGGAAGGATGAGAATATAGGAGAGAGTTGGTATTTGGGTGATACATATCACTTCGGAATCGGACAAGGATTCCTTTTAACGACGCCATTGCAAGTAAATTCCTGGACAGAAGTTATTGCCAATGGAGGGGTCTTATATGAGCCGCATCTTTTGAAAAATCAAAAATCAAAAATCAAAAATCCCCATTTCGCTGAAGCTTCGCGGGGCAAGCAAAAATTATTGAGTGAGAAGACGATAGAGCTAATAAGACAGGGGATGATAGAGAGTTGTAGTCCTGGGGGTGTGGCGTGGCCGCTTTTTGATTTCAAAGTGCAAAATTCAAAATTAAAAATTGATGGTAGGAATTTTGTGAAAGCCGCGTCGAGTTCTGCTGATACACGGCAGGTTTCAATTGCGTGTAAGACGGGGACGGCGCAGCATGGTGGAGAAGAGGCGCTTCCGCATGCATGGATAACGCTTTTTGCTCCCGCATATGATCCGCAGATCGTTGTTACTGTCCTTTCAGAATCAAGCGGGGAGGGGTCAAATATGGCGGCGCCGGTGGCGAAAAAGATACTCGAAGCGTATTTCTCGCGGTAATGTTTTTTTTGAAGTTAAGATTATTTTGAATACAAAGGAGATCAAAGACCAAAAATCAAAGATCAAAGATGAAAAATAAATAAATAATAATAATTCATCTAACATATATTGTTGTCATTCCCGCGAACGCGGGCGACAGCATGAAGTGCATAGTACCCTTGTGGTGAATCCAGTAGACAAGGAGCTAACTATTTATACCTTCTGGATTCCCCTGTCCAGGGGAATGACAATTTTGTGTAATGTGAAATAATATTATGGATGAGAGATTGTATTGGTTGGGGGCTTAGGGTTTTGTGATGGGCTGGCTGGGTTGTTCTTGCGCTTTTTCTTTTTCGAGTTGGAGTTTCGTGACTTTTTGAGTCACTTCCCACATTTTTTTAGAATATTCAGAATTATGTGTTCTCGGAAAATCTATTTTTACATAACTTTTACTTTCAGGAACGATGCCTTTTTGAACAGAAACAATCAGATCTGTTATTGTATCTTTATTTTCCTGTTCCCATTTTTCTCCTTCTTTTTTAACAACACTAAATTCGCCTCCAGTTTGCTCGGCTGCGCTTTTCCAATCTTCTATTTCATCATTTGAAAAAAGATGCCAAGGTCCGCGAGGGTTTTCTTTGGGCGCATTATTTTCACCTGTTAAAACTTCTCCACCTTCGTTCATGATTTAATTGTAGCCTTTTTTTTGCATGTCAATGTCTTATAGTAGAAAAACGCTTGTTAGAGGAGGATTTCTGATATATAATATTTGTATGGCGAATACTGTAACATTATCAGAGTCAGCGTATAAGAAATTAATAAGCAGGTTATCTCATTTGGAGAGTGTGGTTATGGAGCTTGTTGAAAAGTTCGGGCAAGAACCACTTGAGGGTACTGATGCGTGGTGGGAGCGGGCGCATAAAAAAGGAATGGATGCAAAAAAGAATGGACAATATACCAGAATTAAAACTAAGACAGAATTGAAGAATTTCTTCAAGAATCTATGATCATAGATTTTACCAAGCCCGCGGAAAAACAAACCAAGAAGCTTCCTCAAAAAATTAAGAAAAAGTTTTTGAAACAGCTTTCTTTTTTGCAAACAGATTTTAACTATCCTTCACTCTACGCAAAAAAGATGAAAGATTCAGGTCGTTGGGAGGCAAGAATTGACTATCATTATAGGTTTTCGTTTGATGTAGAAGATGAAATAATTACTATTACTTCCGTTGGCATGCATGATTTTGGACTTGGGAAAAAATAATTCTTCAAAATATGGACGAACGATTGTATTGGTTGGGGTTTGCGGTTTTTTCGGGAATTGGTCCGGTTCGATTTCAAAAACTTTTGGATCACTTCGGTACAGCTGCATCTGCATGGGATGCAGGTTCTGCAGATCTAAAGAAGGCAGGATTGGGAGATATTACGGTAAAAAAACTGGATGAATTCAGGCGTAATTTTTCGATACGTGATTATTACCAGAAATTGCAGGATTCCGGTGTTAAATTTTTTACTTTGCGTGATGTTGATTATCCCAAACTTTTGTCGCAGATAAAAAATCCACCAATTGTTTTATTCGTTAAAGCCATGCCTGTCGGCAGGCAGGGAGAGTTTTTATTTAATGCAGCAGAGAATCAAAGAACAGTTGCTGTTGTCGGAACAAGGAGAATAACTGCTTATGGAAGGCAGGTAACGGAGTTAATAGTAAGGGATTTGGTCGAAGCAGGCTGTGTAATCGTATCAGGATTGGCTTTGGGAGTGGATAGTAAAGCGCATAATGTGACGATAGAAAATAATGGTAAGACGATCGCGGTATTGGGAAGCGGTGTTGATCTTTGCACGCCAAGGGAGAATTTTTCTTTATACAGGAAGATATTGGAAACCGGCGGAGCGATTGTTTCGGAATTTCCTTTGGGACAAGAGCCAATAAAAGGATCATTTCCCTCGCGCAACCGGATTATTGCAGGACTCAGTTTGGGTGTGGTGGTGACAGAGGGAGCCGCGGATAGCGGTGCGTTGATCACCGCCGAGGATGCTTTTTTGAATAAGCGAAAGGTTTTTGCTGTTCCCGGTCCAATTACATCGAATTATTCAAAAGGGCCAAATTCTCTTATAGCCAAAGGTGCGATAACGGTTAATGGCAGCCGGGATATATTGCAGGCGTTTGAGATAACGCAGAAGCCGCGGGTTAGGAATGTGAGGGGAGAAAATAAGGATGAGCAAGCGATCATCGATTTTTTGCAAAATGAGCAGTTGCATATGGATGAGTTGATAAAGCGGACTGGTATTCAGGTATCCGCGATTGGTACGATTCTTTCGCTGATGGAGATGAAGGGCTTGGTGCGAAATCTGGGAGCGGGGATTTTTGCGCTGGGAGAGATAGGGTAGGGAATAATTATTTAGGTTGAGATTATCATATTTCGTCATCCTGGTTTGTCCAGTATCTGATTTTGGCTACGTTATTGCTTCTCAGAATGACACTTTGAGGAAAAATAGGGATAATGTCAGATTTTTGGTAGTGGGTCAATTTGATTTTGAAGTTTTTTTAAGAAGGAATCTCTATTTCTATATCGCAAAGAATTATTTTTTCTTCTAAATCTTTGAAATAAATTATTACATTTGGTAATCTTAACGCTCCATTAACTTTTATGCTTCTTATAAGTGTCTGGTTATTTAAAATGGGGAATGCCTCTGGTTTTTGAGCAATAGCAAATATTGCACCACTCAAAAAATCATCGAGTAACTTAATGTCATTCGATATTGTTTTTTTGTTCTTCTCATACAGATGAGATTCTTCACAAGTTTTACACGGCTGTGGCTGTTCCATTGTAGTTATGCTCACTAGGAAACCCATATTGTCCAGCAAGCTTTTTAGCAATTTCTTTTGCTCTCGTTTTTTCCCATGCAGTTGCAACTTGATATTTTTTATCTTTAATAAATATTGTTTGATAAGGAATTTCTTGCCCATCAGATGTGACGCGCCAACCCATTGTCTGATGTGTCATGTCGCTTAATTGTGTAGCTGAAAACGATCTTTTATTACATACAATATTTATAATTGAATCAACATGAGCTATCATATCTGCGTCAAAATTACTCAAATTTGGCTCTCTTAACGCAACTATCTTTTTCTGAATGTAAGGGCCTGCATAAGCAATAGCGGTTCCAATATCAATTCCGTTCATTTTCTTAAGTAATTTTTTCATATCATCTGGGACTGGGCCATATTGTTGATGTATATATGGACAATCTGATATTGACTTCTGCTTTTTTTTATAGTAAAGAAAATCTGAATAAAAAAGTATTTTATTCAATTTTGTTCCACCAAATTTAACATCATCGGCGCACTTTGATGATATATAAACAATTAACTCTTTTAATTTTTTTTCGCATTCTGTTTTTTTCATATTCCTTAAAAAATATACGAAAATGTATATTTATGTTTTTTATTATAGTCCTTTCTATGGATTTGTCAATTAATTTAAGGCTAAATTAATTAAATCAGTTTTATGCTTTATAGTCAACATACAATCTTTATATCAAACTATTATAATAAAGAGGAACGAGTCGAGGAATCTCACACCACGAAGCTGTAGAGAAGAGCTTTTCTTCTCGATTTGCTCAGTGGTATTAGATCCCTCCGTTTCGGTCGGGATGACACTGCGTAACATGAGTTAGTAATTTTATAAACTTAGTTCGATTTTTTTTTTGCTCCATTGACATTTTGGGGGAGTTTTGGTAAATTGTATTTAATCAAGAGTGATGGGGAGACCCACCTAAGCTTACTTCAAGCCTTTTCAGTACTATTCGTACACGGCTTGAGGAGTGCTTTAGCGGTGGGCGGGGGTTTTGGCCTCCTTGATCCATCCGGCAGCCGACCTATAGGCACGGTGCCCAACCCAACCCATGAGGGATGGATTAGCTTCGATTTAATCGGAGAAACATATATTCAAACCTCCTTGTGGGAGGTTTTTTTTTGTGGAAATTTATCATGAAAGAATTAGACGGAATTAAATAATCAAGAGTGATGGGGGAGAGTCTTGGCTCAATGATCCATCCGGCAACCCGCCGAATCGGCGGGTGCTAAACCCAAACCCAATAAAGGGAAGGATTAGCTTCGATTAAATCGGAGAAATAAATATTCTAACCTCCTTTTGGGAGGTTTTTTTGTTTTTTTACTTATGTCGGGTAAAGAATTTTATACATCATACAGACCGGGAAATGAAGGAGGGTTTGGAAATAACTCTACTGTTTCTACAATTTTTGCTAATCCGATAAGAAGGGACTTTGGGAAAAAAGAATTACCCGAGGTATTTGTTTCATCTTTAAAGAACCAAAAAGGCTTACAGAGATTTATGCATGACCGTAGATCTTTAGATGATCTTTTGGATGAAAGCAGTACGGAATGTCTTCCAGGTTTTAAGTTAGAGCTTGATAAATTATCAAAAGATGAATCTGTTAAGGTATTGGATTTGGGTTGCGGGAAAGGAGAGGCTGTAAGAGAACTTCAAGAAAGATATCAGAATTGGCAAATACACGGTGTTGATCTTTTACCTAAAGATGATGGATACAAAACCGGGAATATTGTAGGAGGGGAGGCAGCTCATCTGCCATACAAATCAAACACATTTAATCTTGTTTATTCTAAGTATGCATATACATATTTTCCGGATAAGATAGAAGCAGTGCGTAAGGCAGTGCTTGCTACAAAGCCAGGCGGAGTTGTTATAATGCAAGTGTCGCCAGGTAATGTGTATGAGCAGGTTGAGGCATCGCGTGTGGAAGGGTTTAAAGGAAAGAAGGTTGTTGTATTTAGAGAAGGTAATGGTGGAGATCAGAAGTTTTTTAAAAGGGTCAGTGTTATAAAAGAGCTTCGAGCGGTAGGTATTAACGTAGAAAATAGCAGGCATAGCGACGCTAATATCCGTATTCAGAAATCGTTAGGCGACGACAAGCGCGTCAAAAGTTTACCATTTAAGCTCATCAATAAAACAAGTAGTCCTGATATTGTCCGCGTCAATAGTTACTATATACGAGAACCTTTAGTTGGGAAATCTATTGCATAGTGATAAATTATTTCATTGTAGAAATTTCGTTTTTTTTTTGTTTTGGGGCTTGACCCGCCTGATCTTACCGTTCGCCTTAGTACATTTGTACTGCGGCTCACGGAGCGATCCTTGGCGGGTCTGCGTGCCAAAGTAAGTTGCTTTGGCACTTGACAGTACATATATACCCCTCTGCTTTCAAATTGCAAAAAGTATAATACCTAACCCTCCTTCGCTAAAGCTACGGAAGGGCACGGCGATACTTTGACTTGTGCCCTCGAAGCCTATAAGGCGAAGAGGCAAAGCTACGGTAGGTATATAC
>JAHIGH010000265.1 GCA_018900295.1 Patescibacteria group bacterium
GGACTATATATTTCGAGATTGTTAGTTGAAAAAATGAACGGAACAATCACCTTAGAAAATTCCGAAGAAGGAAAAGGATCAACCTTTTCATTCACTCTGCCAATATATGAACAAATGAACAAATAATATTATGCCGGATATTATCCTTCTGGATATAATGATGCCGGAAATGAATGGGATACAAGTACTTGAAAAATTAAAATCAGACACGCAAACAAAAAATATACCCGTACTGGTATTATCTAATATCACCGAAAGTAAATATGAAACACGCACTCTTGAGTTAGGCGCCGAACAATATTTAATAAAAAGTCAATATTTGCCTATAGACATTGTAAACATCGTAAAAAAAAGATTATTAAAAATAAATTAAATTTATCTTGACAAAAGAATACCACCCCTTTACACTTAAATATAATATATAAAATTATTCTTCATGAAAAACAAGACTACCCCTTCAAAACATCGTAGTCGGCATACAAATCGCAACACAAAACCTATCAATAAAAAAAATTTCAATACCAAAGGGGGAATAAGCGCCGGAATGACGTATGCAATTCTCGCAATATTAATAGCGTTTGCGGGCGGATCATTAATGATAGGTAGTATCGCACCTATCTCAACCACATCTCCAACGGGTGGACAACCGGTTATTACTCTCCCCATCCAAGCCAATCCTGCGAAGAATAACCTGCAACTATTTACGTTCCCGGGAGCAACTTATACCCCGACACCTTCACCAACGCCAACTCCACAACCGACACATGAGCCAGAGCCGACATATGAACCAGAACCGACAGGAGACGAATCGCCTCCTGATGAGTCATGTTTTCCTGAAGGAACAAAAATATTACTTGCAAATAAAAAACAAAAAAATATAGAAGAGATAAAAATCGGCGACAAAGTGATGGGATATGATGGAACAAAACAAATGCCCCAAACCGTATTACGCTTAGAAGCTCCTATAAGAGATCATCTATACAAATTGACATTTGCTGACGGATCAATACTCAAGCTAACCAATGAACATCCTCTCTTTACTTCTGATGGATGGAAATCAATTTCACCTGAAAATACTGCCGCGGAAAATCCCAGACTGTTAGTTGGTGTACTCGCTGTCGGAGACCTGGTTCTTGATAGCAAAAATAATTTTATCAAAATAATATCCATGGAATATATTCCCGGCAAAATACAAACCTACAATCTGAAAAGCGTAACCGGCTTCAATAATTTTTACGCCGACGGCAAACTCGCCCACAATAAAGACGGAGTTGCATTATAGAACATAATAATATGAGATTTGAAGAAGGTAGAAAATCAATTAAAAACCCCGAATCATCTGGCACGGGTTTCTTCTATATATTATTAATCATAGGATTTGTCATTTTCGCAGGAACAATTCTCAGCGGAGGATCTATACCGGTAAATCCAAATAGCCCGGGAGGCCCACCTACGCTTCCGCCCTATTTTAACATTGATGGGACTCAGGACAAACAAAGAATCATTCTTCCCTCAGAGGCATTAACCCCGAATCCAAAAGGAAATCTACAACTGAAAACATTTAAAGTTAATGCCTGTGGTCGAAAATCAGCAATCGATATACTCATTGATACTTCAGGATCAATGGCCGACGACGATAAATTAGACAAGTTAAAACATGCGCTAGAAGAATTCACCAAGAACTTATCTAAAAAATCTGCCATCTCTATCCAAACATTCAGCGCTTACGTTGAAAATATAATCCCTTGGGATTTTTATGAAAATAATAAAACACAAATACAGGAAGAAATTGATGACTTATACGCCGAGGGCCACACGGTCATGAGAGATGGATTTGAAGTAGCAAGGGATAATTTGAATGAAGCCATAACGCACGATATGTTCCCTGGATACAATTACGCTCTTCTGCTGATTTCAGACGGCGTTCCCGAAATACCACCGCCGCACCCTGATACACGCGACTGCCTTATACGCGTTGAGGATCCAAGAACATGGCCTGACCTAAGATGTTTTGCTATAGCGCAAGATCCACGTACGCCAACAAGTCTCCCTCAAGAAATTAAGGCTATGGGAGTACCGATATATGTTATAGGATTATATTCAAACACTACTAGCGATCAATTATTACAAGAGTATCTTGAACCATTATTAAAAAATGATATAGCCACCAGCCCAAGCTCCCCATATTATTATTATTATAATAGTGAAGATAGTGAAGAAAATTTAAAAAAAATCTTCGACGATATTGTTAACAAAATCTGCGAAGATGAGGTTTAATAATAATTAAAGAATAAAAATTTACGGTACCGGAAATTTCGCGCAAAGAATCTTTATTTCCTTCGCGATTTCCAAAAGCGTTTTATTATTCTCAATTTGCTCTCTATATTCTTTCATAAGCGCAATCCGTTTTTCTTTATCA
>JAHIGH010000018.1 GCA_018900295.1 Patescibacteria group bacterium
TAGTCCTGTAACGATCCAGAGAGGCGCGGCGATAATGTACAGGATGAGCATGACATATGCTTTGAGGAGTTCAAACCAGAGAGTAATGAGTGCCCATGTAAGGGCAAAAACGACTATGATGAGAGCGAGAATTCCGGCGACGAAGCCGACAATGTTACCTATCGCTCCGAGTATGCAATTTTCCGGATGTATGCCGGTGGGTACGGGTCCAAGCCAGTCTATACAATTCCCCACTGCAAATCCGGTGAACAACCCATCTATCAGATTTCCAACTATGTCGGCAATGGCCTGGCTAACATTCCAGGCTACTTGCGCTAATCCCGAGCCGCCTAATAATGTGCATATTTGTCTTAAAACCTGGTCGCCGTAAGTGAGGGGCGTACTCAGGAGATTTTGGGAGGCGCGTTGCTGGAGCGTGAGATCGGGAGTGCAACCGGAGGTGGCAGGATTTGTAATGGAGGGATCGGCTTGCGTGATGGCGTTGATGCCGGTGTATGTGAGAAGCCACATGCCATCCACCATGAGAGCAGCGATGGCGTAGGAAAAAGTGACAAGCAGGATGCCGATGATGATGCGGGGGATCTGGTTCTGGAGAGTCATGACTGTGCGGGGGTCTATCTTCACCCGGAGCATAATTGCAAGTCCGATAATGATAAAGACGAGTACAAAGAGGAGGTATGCCATATTGCGGGCGGCGGTCCATAGGGGGAGAAGAGGACGCAGGGATTCGAAGCCGCCACCGGTTTGCGCGTATGCAGGCTTGGTGATACCGAAATTACCGGCGAGGTAGCGGACATAGTCCGTTCCGGAGGCAGGAGGGGTATAAACCATGCTAAACATACCGGGAAGAAAGCCCATGAGTCCACCGAGTTGGGGTTTATCATTTTGAGGCGGGCGCAGTCCTAATTTGTGAGTTTTGGGGTCTATATCCAGGCATCCCTGTGCGGGATTGATGGGATCTATGCCGGTTATTATACAGAATACGGAGGAGATAACTTCGATCATGGCGGATTGGACAAAGGTGTGCTGGTTGCGGGGGACTTCCGGGTTGATGTTGGGAGTGTTGAAGTTGGGGGTTAGGGGATAGGCTATAGGGGATAGCTGAGGAGAGGTTTGAGCTACTGCATTAGAGGGGATGATGAGAGGAGAGATGATGAGGAGGAAGAGGGTAATTCCAAAAAGTATGGATAGATTGATGAGAGAATTAATTTTCAATTTACAATTTACAATTTTCATTGAATTTTCAATTATTTAATTTTCAAAATATAACTTATGTTACGCAATGTTTTTTGTCAGCCGCCAGTTTGCAGATATATGCAGATAGTAAGGAAAGAAGATGACAGGAAATGTCATGGTATATTTACTATAGTGAATTTTTTGAGGAAAAGTCAAGGGCGGAGGGAGGGGGATTCGAACCCCCGATAACCTTACGGTCATACCTGCTTTCCAAGCAAGCGCACTCGACCACTATGCGATCCCTCCTTAAATAAAATCAAACCTCAAAAATCAAACCTCAAAGATCAAAAACTAGTTCAAAAGTCAAAACGTTTTGGATTTACAAGCATTATTGCTTGTTGCCAAACTTTTTTGTCCGCTTTATATGTTAGTCTTTTTTCTACTTCATTGGCGGGCAGCCATTCGACGTCTTCCATTTCCGTATCGTGTTTGGTGGTGTCGCCTCCAGTATACTCCATCAGGAAATAGTATACTGTTTTTTTGATTTTTTCTTTTTCCCAAACATACCAATAGGTAATTGGCGGGAGGGGGCGGATGATTTTCGCCTGCGCCCCTGTTTCTTCTTTTACCTCCCTTATGGCAGTTGCTTCTTTACTTTCTCCCTCAATATTGTCGCCGATGAGGCCTTTGGGAAATACCCAGCCATGATGTTGGGCGTGCTGACAGAGAAGAACGGAAATTTGATTCCCTTCTTTTTTATAGATAATGCCGCCGGCTGAGAACTCGAAACGCATAAAAGTAAATTCAAAAGTTAAAATTTAAAAGTCAAAAGCACAAGTAAAAAATCAAAAGTCCTTTTTACCTTTCATTTTTAAAATTCCTGACGCTATCATATTTGCAAGCTCAGTTACTTCTTGTAAAAGTCCATTTATTTTATCCTTATCTGCTTTTTTGGAGTCACGTAGTAGTCCCAACCAATATTTCGTCTCATTCGCGCTTTTAAGCGAAATTTCATGATACTTTTTAAATTCCAATTTAGAGCTTGATGCTGTGGCTTCAAAAAGATTTGCTCCAACACTTGTTCCGCTTCTTAATAATTGATTTGCAATAATATAGCAGCTTCTTTGATTTGGCAAAGTATCTATAAATGCTATCAGATCCAAGCTAAAGCGATAACATCTGGTTTTTAGGTCACTTTTGAATTTTGAGTTGTGATTTTGCATTTTGACTTTTGAGTTTTGACTTATTATTGTTATCTTTTCGAGATTGTTTTGTAAGGTTGATATAAAGCAAGAATATGCGTGATTTTATATACTTGCGATGTATTATACAGAATTTGCTTGACTTTTGCAGCAAATTCGGAGAAGATAGTTATGAAAAACGAAGAAAGAATTATGAGTGAAGGAGGAAGGGATGGAGCACCTATGAATACCGATGTAAAGGAAAATAGTGGAAGTATGGGACAGAATGAGCAAGAGATAAAGCCTAACGTGATTGAGGTTAAAAATGGTAATCCTCATGGATTGGCGGAAAAGCCGATATCAGCGGTAAAAAATGATGAACCAGAAAAAAAAGGAGAAAATGCAGGGAAGGATAAGTTTACAGGTATAGATTTTGATTCTGAAGATGGGAAAAAAACCGTAGAACGATTGAGGAAATTGCATGATTTTAATGTGGAGGTTGAGGTAAATGGTGAGAAGGTGACGAAAACAGCATATGATGTATTAGAAATGATGGGCTCATTGGCAAATGAGAGGTTGACTCCGGAGGAAAGGAATAAGGTGATACAGGAGAGCTTAATGTTGCGGAGTAAATTTGAGCAAAAGTTTGAGGTTGGAACTACATATGGAAATGAGTTGCGAAGAATTTTTAATAATGATGTTTTTAGGGGTATTGATGTGCAAAAGTGGTCTGATCAGATTAATGGCGCATTAGTTAATGGTGGGCAGATAGACGTAAAAGGGATTGCCGAGAATGTGGGCGTGAAGTTGAATTATAAGCAGATGGGTGAGGTTCAGAAATTGATTAAGCATGTGCAATTGCCGGAGGGGGTTGAGGCAGCGCCGATGGTGGCTGTAGGAGAAGATGGGCAAATTACAATAACTCCGGCTCCTGGCGAGGGAGGAGGGATTACTAAAACACCTGAGGCTCCGGAGAAGCCCGGTGATCGGCTTCCGGGTAGTGAAAAAGAGAAGGAAAAGGAAGAAGAGGAAGAAAAAAAGAAAAAGGAAAAGAAAAAGCTTGAGTGGGAAAAATGGGCGAGTGGTTTTTTGTTCCTTCTCATTTTGTATATGGGAGCGCAGGGGTGGTATGCGGGAATGCTTGAAAAGATGGCTGAGAGAGCGAGGTAACAGGTTTTTTTTATTGTGCGCTCGAGAGGATTCGAACCTCCAACCGCAAGATCCGGAATCTTGTGCTCTATCCATTAAGCTACGAGCGCAACGTAAGAAATTTATTTCATAAATTTCAACGTTGCTTCGCAAGATTTTACCTATTAGCAGCGTTGAAGCGTGCAAAATCATAAATTATTGTGTGGCGGAGAGGGCGAGATTCGAACTCGCGAGAAGCTTTCGCCCCTGGCGGTTTTCAAAACCGCTGCACTAGGCCACTATGCGACCTCTCCAGTGTAGCCTACATTGTAGCAAAAAAGGCGCTTGACGGAAACATACTAATTAGGTTAAAGTAAAAATATGCCCACAGAACATCAGCCGGTAAGAACAGAACTAAAAGAAAAATTGGCGACAGAAAGTAGAAATATATTATCTGAACACGAAGAGCATTCATATCATGACGTTAGAACCCTGCTTTCATGGCACGCTCCCGGCAGGCCATTTAAAAGACATGCTAAAGAATATTTTATAAATATTTTTCTTATCATGACTGCAGTCGAAGTAATAATATTCCTTTTTCACGAATATACACTTATGCTTGTTGTTTTATCTCTGGTTTTTCTTGCTTTTTCATTAGCTCTGGTGCCCCCCCATATATTTTATTACAAAATAACCAGCGAGGGTATCAGGATAGAAGATAATGTTTTTATTTGGGAAGAATTGTACGATTTTTATTTTGCCAAGCATAATGGAATTGATGTGGTAAAAATAGGCACAAAAGCTTATATACCAGGAGAACTTACGATAATATTGGGAGAAATAACTTCCCAACAAATAAAGACAGCGCTTCTGCCATACTTGCCTTTTCGTGAATATGTCCGGCCTACATTTACGCAAAAAGCCGGTGATTGGCTGGAAAAAAATTTTCCTCTGGAAAGACCAAACGCTAATATTTAATCCACCTTCGCGGAATTCCCCGATTGTTAAATCGTGGGATGTGGAGCTATTTTTCGCTTCGGTGGATTTCAGCTCCGGTGAAGCGTATTGAGAGATTCCCCGAGCGTTAGCTCGTGGGAGGTAACTGTTCACGATTCTAACATAAATATTCTTCGAGTGAGGCTAAAAGCCGAATCGAGAAGTTCTCGACTCCGCTATCGCTACGCTCGAACAATATAATTTATGTCAGAGGTGTGAACTCATTCCGTGGGAGCTTCAATTTGCTTCCCTTTCTTTAATCGAGTAAAATACTAATTAGTTTTGTGCCCGTAGCTCAGATGGATAGAGCACGACGTTGCGGACGTCGGGGTCGAAGGTTCGAATCCCTCCGGGCACACAGAAAGAGTTATGCGTTCGGAGTTATTGGTTATGAGTACTTATAAATTATAGTGTTCATAATTTATTCTTGAGAAGCCTGGCGGGATGCGAGAGTGGTTGAATCGGATCGTCTCGAAAACGATTGCCGCCGTAAGGCGACCGCAGGTTCGAATCCTGCTCCCGCCGCAACGTAAGAAATCGTACAACGATTTCAATGTTGTTTTGTAGTCCCGCCCAGCGGGAAATGTTGCCGGAGTGCGGTTTTTGGTATATAAAAAATGAAATCTTTAACCAAATATCTGACCTTCAATACTAAAGAAAAGATAGAATTTGTCAATATCACCTCTCAGGTGGAAGATGTTATTCATGAATCAGGAATAAAAGAAGGGGGAGCAAATTTTTTACGCAGAATTCGATGGTAAAAGAAATAAAAGAGTATTGGTGAACTTTTAAATTATGTTTCAAAGTATCTTTGTTCCTTTTCTAAGCATTGGCTTGGCGGAATTATTGGACAAAAGCCAGCTCATGGTTATTCTTCTTGCCTCACGAACCAAAAAACAAAAGCGATTATTCAGCGGAGTTATGCTTGCATTCATTATAGTGGACGGATCAGCTATCCTCGCGGGTTCATTGTTGACCGGATTAATCCAGTCTTTGTATATCAAGTTAATAGCAGGATTGGGATTTATTATTTTCGGTATTTTGAGCTTGAGAAAAAGTTCGGAGGAGGAGCAGAAATATGTTGTCATGGAAAATCCATTTCTTTCAGGATTGGGTGTTATTTTTTTATCTGAATGGGGTGATAAGACGCAAATTGCTTCAGGGCTTTTCGCGACTCAATATTCTCCGCTTCCGGTATTTATCGGAACGATACTGGCTTTAGGCTTGTTATCACTTATGGCTATTTATTTCGGTAAATTCATTTCCGGGAAATTTGAAAAAAGGATTATCAACAAAGTCAGTGGTATTATTTTTCTTTTAATCGGATTTCTATTTCTTTTTTTCTAATTAATCGATTCCAAGACGGATATATCCATTTTTTTTGAATGCTTCATCAAAGCCAAAAATCTCCTTCGTTTCAAAATGATCCGCAATCGTCATAACCAAACAATCGGTAAAACTCACTGATTCCGGTTGTTTTTTGTATGCCTCTAATGCTTTTTGCCGAATTTGTTCTGTGATATTCTCAATAACAAAAATTTTTATATTGAGAATAGAAATAGCGGCCGCATAGGCTTTTTGATGGCCAAATTTTTTGCCTGTTATATTGATCAGTTCTGAAAATATATCTTCGGGTATTATTACAGTATCGCTTCTTTTCTGAAATTGTTTGCTTACTTGTATAGCTAAAGAATGATTTTTGTCTGTTTCAACAAGAAGCGATATTAAAGCGCTTGAATTGGCAATAATCATAAGTTATTCTCCGTATAGATATTTATCAAGATTTATAGAGAGGTCTTTTGGGCCTTTTAATTTCAATTTTTTTCCCAATGTTGCTAATTCTAAAAAAGCATTCCCGATAAATTGTTTTTTTTCTTCCGCTTCCAATCCTTTTTGGATCAATGCCCGAATTATTTTTGCTTTATCTTTCTTTTGTTTTTTAGCAAGCAATGTTATTTCCCGGGCTTGTTCTTTTTGTAAGTAAACTTGAGTTCGTATCATATGTTTAATGTATAACATACATTACGTTATTTTGTCAATCTGCGAAGCGA
>JAHIGH010000019.1 GCA_018900295.1 Patescibacteria group bacterium
CGACGGAGAGACGATGGGAATGGAGGGGATGAAGTATTCTTTGGTATCGCGTGAGCTTATCGCGGATTGTATTGAAACGATGCATGAAGCATACGCGGCGGATGGGATATTGGCTTTGAGCGGCTGCGACAAGACTATTCCGGCATCACTTATTCCTTTGGCCCGGAATAACAGCATCGGGATCACATTGTACGGGGGCAGTATCCGGCCGGGGCATTATAAGGGTAGGGATCTGACGATTGTCAGTACTTTTGAAGCGGTTGGAGCGGTGAGTGCAGGAAAAATGAGTGAGGAAGAACTTCACGCTATTGAACGCGCATCGTGTCCGGGGAATGGGGCATGCGGGGGGATGTATACAGCGAATACGATGGCTTCGGCAATAGAAGCGCTTGGAATGAGTCTTCCGGGGAGTTCGTCTCATCCGGCGGTTGATACGCAAAATAATATTTTTTCCGATAAACGGCAGGATTGTATAGATTCAGTTAGGGCGTTATTCCATCTCATGAAGAAAGGAATCCGTGCACGTGATATTATGACGAGGGCGGCATTTGAAAATGCTATTACCCTGGTTATGGCGCTTGGAGGATCAACGAATGCAATTTTGCATCTTCTTTCTTTGGCGCATGAGGCAGATGTAAAATTGGATTTGAGTGATTTTGAAAGGATCGGTAAACGTACTCCATTAATCGGGGATTTCAAGCCTTTTGGGAAATATGTTATGGAGGATTTATATAATATCGGCGGAGTACCTGTGGTGATGAAGATGTTACTCAATGCCGGATTTTTGCATGGAGATTGTCTGACGGTTACCGGAAAGACGGTCGCGGAAAATTTGCAAAATGTACAAGACGGACCGGAAAATCAAGATGTTATTTATGGTCTTGAGAAGCCATTGGCTAAGCCTGATCATCATATCATTATTCTCCGGGGTAATTTGGCGCCGGAGGGAGCAGTCCTCAAGCTTTCCGGCAAGGAGATGCAATTTCATAAGGGACCGGCTAGAATTTTTGAATGTGAAGAAGATGCATTGAACGCAATTCTTGAGGGAAAGATTAAGAAAGGCGACGTGATTGTTATCCGGTATGAGGGGCCAAAAGGAGGGCCTGGGATGCGGGAAATGCTTTCGCCGTCAGCAGCACTCATGGGAGCGGGCTTGGGTAAAGATGTCGCTCTTGTCACCGACGGGAGGTTTTCCGGCGGGACGCATGGGATTATGGTGGGGCATATCTCACCTGAAGCACAAGCTGGCGGACCACTGGCAATGGTGAAAGAGGGGGATATTATCAATATTCATTTGAAAACAAGGACGATTGATGTGGATCTCGCAAAAGGAGAGATGGAAAAAAGACGAAAGAATTGGAAGGCGCCTGAGCTTAAATATAAAAGGGGAGTATTGGCGAAGTACGCGAAGCTAGTCGGGAGCGCATCGAAGGGAGCAACAACAAGTTAATTTTCAATTTTCAATTTACAATTTTCAATGAATTTTCAATGTTTAAATTTTTAATTAAAAGTTAAAAACGTACTTTATGTATTGTCATTCCCGCGAAGGCGGGAATCCAGAACGTTAATTTTATAGATTTGTTTTGAGTTGATGATAAGAGTATATGATTAAAGCAATTCACACTAAGAAAGCGCCGGGGGCGATAGGGCCGTATTCACAGGCGGTTGTTGCCAATGGTTTTGTTTTTTGTTCGGGGCAGATCGGACTTGATCCCAAGACAGGTGAATTGGTTGAGGGTATTGAGAATCAAACACGGCGGGTTATGGATAATCTGGCCGTGGTTCTCAGTGCAGCGGGGACAGATCTTGCTTTTGTTGTTAAAACTACAATTTATCTAAAGAATATTTCGGATTTTCCTGCGGTGAATGGAATTTATGGGGAATATTTTACAATCCACAAGCCCAGCAGAGCGACAGTGGGAGTTGGCGATTTACCCAAGGGAGCACTTATTGAGATTGATGCGATAGCAACTGTAGAATAATATGCCACTTCGCTTTAATTGTCTCCAAAGCTACGTTGGGCATTATTTTTTTTGAAAAAAATAAAAAAAATAAAAAAGAGCATCGCTTTCGTTACATTAATGATAAGTTCTAGTACGAGAAGCAATGCTCTTAAAAAATGCATTAGTCTTCCAGGCAGGAATAAAACTAAACGCATATCTATAATAACA
>JAHIGH010000177.1 GCA_018900295.1 Patescibacteria group bacterium
GGTGCAGCCATACTAATTATTATTCTTTCACTGGAATCAACGGCAAAATTATAGTTTCTACCGGCGTTATTAACAATAATAGTTGTCACTTTATCGCCGGTTCTAACCGCTCTGGCGGACGCATTAATACCCGCGCCTTTAATTATTACTGTAGGATTAGACGTATACCCACTACCGGGATTAGTTATGGTATAAGATGTTACCGCACCTTTAACAATAGATACAATCGCTTCTGCATCATCCCCATTACCGATAATATTTACATCAGGGATTTCAGTATAACCACTCCCACCGTTAGTTATAGTAATTGATCCTACTTCATCCGACGAATTTAGAACCGCTACTGCAGTCGCCCGAACTCCTGGAAAAGGCGGTGGGTCTATCACAACACTGGCAATAGTATAGTCACTTCCTTTATTAGTAACAGAAATACGGTCCACTCTGGCGGTAACATTGGCTTTTGCGGTTGCGTTCGTCGTAGCACCCCTTCCTCCCGTAATTTCTACGGTCGTACTCGTAAAATTTGCGCCATCAGAATCATCTGTATCAATAACCTCATATTCTATATAGGCATAAGCCGCATTCAACGGATTACTTACTCCATCCCCAAAAGCAAAGCCTGGAGGAAAAGTTGTTGGTAAATTAAAGTCAAAATCATATCCCTGGCTTGCCCAATAATCAAAATTAACCCATGTTCCCGCTATAACACCTCCCGTCGCATCCATTTTAAATTTTCTTATAGCCTTATCCCCATTATTAGCAACATAAATATAACCGGAACCCGCACCACTATCTTCTGAGTTTTGATCATAAATAATACCATATGGACCATTAAATTGCCCGACCCCTGAACCGGCAGAAGAACCAAGTATTTGATAATCTTGAGTATTAACATCTGGTTTAAATCTAAGAATTTTATTCGAATATTCTGCCACATACACCCATCCTTGATAATAACTTGCGCGGATAGGGTTGATAATCCTTTTTCCCGATCCGGTTGGGCTAATATGAAAGTCATCCCACGAACCGGCTATATAATTTCCTGCGTTATTCATCTTAAACCTAACGACACGATCATTATACATATCAGACGCATAAATATAACCGGAACCGGCATCAAAGAATACCGACCTGGGGCTTTCCCATGTGTGAAACTCACCATCAATTGGCGGATTGCGATCAGGATCAATATGGGGATCGACAACTCCATAAGCCGCCCATGTTCCGACTATATTATTTTCCCTAAACCTTACTACACGACTATTTTCTGAATCCGCAACATAAATTAATGTTATACCTGGATTCGGATGGTCAACAAACACGCCTCGAGGCTTTTTAAGAGAATCTCCGGCTTTATTATATGTCTTCCAATTAGTAAGTATATTTGCATCACTGGGCTTAAATCTAGCGATGCGATCATTTCCATAATCCGCTACATAAATAAATTCATCGATTGCATCATAAAAAATTCCGAAAACCCCATTGAAATTACCCCGGCAGTCACTCGGTAATCCTGGTAATGGCGAAATAACGCATCTATTTCCCCATGTCTTTTCAATTTGTCCGGTAGTTGCATTAACTTGAACCACTCTATGTCCTTCGTAATCCGGAAAATATATTTTGTCATTAGCTTCATCATAAGCGATGTCGGTTGGGTCAAGATTATAATTGTATTTTTTATCCATATAAATGCAATTAAGGAGATTAATATCACAGGCAAAAACTTTGGTAATATAGTCTATACCATTATCACATCCTGACAATGTTAAATTTCCTTTAAAAGTTACCGGATCTCCAACATTAAAAATACTATCACGCACAGGTTCTTGCCATAAGACCGTAGCTGCCTGAATTTTTCCGGTGCCTACGAACAAAAATCCTACACTCATTAGTATAAGCAGTAAATATAATTTCATCTTCTTGAATAAAACCCTGGCCATAATAAATATAATAATTAATAAACCGATCGCAATTACCCCGGTCAAAAAATAATTCTGCTTTATCGGAGATATCTCTTCTATTTTCTCAGTACCGCCCTCTACCCCCGGAGTCTTTATTTGCGCGGTATAGGAATTCAATTCCTTCCCGTTCCTGATGATTTTAGCTTCTATTCTCGGATTGGCTATATAAGATGTAGGTATAAAGCTAAAAACTTCTGCGACAACAGTATCGCCTAATTGTACTTTCCTTTCCTGACTGAATAAATTCTTGCCGCTATTATCAAAAAGATTGACTACCAGCGTTGCCTCGCCTATATCCAAAGCGTCAGCGGAACCTACAAATTCTACAGTTATTCTCGCGTCCTCCCCAACTTTCAACAAATCATTATTTATTTTTACGCTTAATATCCTCGCTCCTTCACCCTTCAGCACCCAACGGAATTTTTCCGTATTAGATACATCAATATTATTGCTTGAAAGCACAACGCTTGCCAAATATGATCCTGGTTTTTGATACTTCGGCATAGCTATCTCTATTTCTTTTGATTCATTGACTGCCAGGATTTGTGATTCGCCAACAAACTCGTCCGTTTTATTCAAATTGGTTTGAAACCAATATACCTCCACTGAAGGCTTAAATGTAATTTCTTGGGACGAAGGATTTGAGGCTGTAAATTTGATTTTAGGAACTTCACCGATTTTGAATCCAACCCCCTTCAAAGGTTGATTGCTTTCCCCATTTTTTATGACAGATGCGCTGCCGATAACCAGATACCCGCCTGCCGACCCTTTTATCTTAATATTTTTCTCGCCCCAATTCAAAGCCATTCCGCTTTGGGAAAAAAGCTGGATCTTGAATATATAATCTCCTGTTTGAATATTTTGAGGAATTTTATAAGAAAAATCTTGACGCAAAGTCTTATCGGGATATATCTGACCGGAAACATGATTGATCTCTTCACCGTAAGCATTATGATCTTGCTCTAATGAAACCTTATAATCCAAATCCGACATTATTTCCGAAGCTGTATTCCACATCAAAAAATCACCGCTGATACCATCTCCCGCGTTAATGGAAGCTTGGTTTACATTTAACTCCTTTACATAAATTCTGGGAGCGTCAAAAGCATTTACTATAGAAATAAAAACTGGTAAATTTAGAAGAAAAATAACTAATAAGAACGAAATTATCCTTTCAACCCTTTTCATAATATCTATCGAAAAAATCTACTTTTTATTATCAATAATCATTCTCACTCTTTGCATCACTTGCCCTGGAGTATTATCAGCCTTAAGAAGAAAATACGCGACTCCCCAGTTTTTCATAAGATCCGCAACGTCCGGATTTATATTAGTTAATACAATAATAGGTATCTTTTTAAGCATTAGATTTTCTTTCACGCTCTTTAAAACATCAAACCCGCTCACCTTGGGCGTATAAAGATCAAGAAGCACTATCTCAGGCAAAAAAGAAACCATCTTCTCAAGTCCTTCGTGACCGTCCTTTGCTGTTTCGACAGTGAATCCTCCTTATCAACTTCCTCTCCGGCAATTTAACAATTTTTTCTTACGGTGCATCTTCATACGATATATTATTTTGTTTACTCAGGAATTCAGGCATATTGAGAATAAAATCAGGTCTCGCTTTAATTGTGATCGAAGGATATGTTAAATTATCAGCACAAAGGTCCCGCATATTTATAAATTTACCGGCTGGACTACCCCCCGCGGCATTGACAATCAAATTACCA
>JAHIGH010000178.1 GCA_018900295.1 Patescibacteria group bacterium
AAAAAAATAGCCGGCGCCGTACCGATACTCGCCAAACTTTCACCCAACGTAACTAATATTGCAGATATAGCAAAATCATGCGAAGCCGCCGGAGCTGACGGAATCGTAGCCATCAACACCGTCGGACCGGGGATGATAATCGACATCAACAAGAAAAAGCCTGTTCTCGGCGCGAAAAAAGGAGGAATTTCAGGACCAGGAATTTTGCCTATCACTGTAAGATGCGTCTATGAAATATACGAAGCGGTAAAAATACCTATTATCGGAGTAGGAGGAGTAACTAAATGGCAGGATGTAATTGAAATAATGATGGCCGGCGCTCCACTGGTTGGCATAGGAACAGCCACATATTCAAAAGGCATGAATATTTATGGTGAATTAAAAAAAGAACTGGCAAACTACATGAAGACCAACCACTACACCGACCTCAAGCAACTCATCGGCATTGCCCACAATTAATGCTACATATAACCCTAAAATAAATATTTACCTTTTTGATATTTGATATTTAATATTTTTTATATTAAACTACATTTACATTTATGAAAAAACAAACTGCTCAAAACGCATTAACAAAAGAGGAATTAAAGGACATCCTCAAAGATTATCCTAGAAAAAATGATCTCGACCAGAGGTTTATTGCTTCCCAAAATGCTTTCCGCGCTGAAATTAAATACGAATTCTCCATGATGAAGGAAGAAATCCTAGCAGGCATGTCAAAATTCACAAACCTGATTCTTACCGCCATTGACCCACTCTTAAAAGAAATCGAAACCAGGCGGGAAGACCGGGAGATTGGGACCGCGCAAATGGAAGAAGCAAAAAACCGCCTGAACAATCACGAAAAAAGAATTACCAAACCCGAACACTCATGACCTTCCAACAAAAACTCGATGCAATAGTCCAAAAAAATAACTCCTTACTCTGTATTGGATTAGATCCTGATCTCGAAAAACTCCCTCCAACAATCAAAACCCAACAAAACCCGCTTTTCGAATTTAATAAAGCTATCATAGATACCACGCATGACCTAGTCTGCGCATACAAACCCAACTCCGCGTTTTACGAGGCAGAAGGGGATAGGGGAGTGCTGCAACTAAAAATGACCTGTGATTATCTAAGACAAACTTACCCAGAAATCCCCATCATCCTTGATGCCAAAAGAGGGGATATTGGAAATACTAATTTAGGTTATGTAAAATTCGCTTTTGATTATTTAGAAGCAGATGCGCTTACGGTAATGCCCTACATGGGAATCGAATCGCTTTCTCCTTACTTCGAAAAAACAGGAAAAGGAATTATTATAGGTTGCCACTCATCCAATCCGGGCGCGAAAGAATTTCAGGAATTATTAATTGACGGAAAACCTCTGTATCAAATTGTCGCACAGGAAATAATGAAACAATATCCGAATAACCCGAATTGTATTATATTCATGGGCGCTACATTTCCGGATCAAATTAAAGAAATAAGAAAAACTGTTGGGAATATGGTCATTTTAATTCCGGGAATTGGCGCGCAAGAAGGAACGCTTGAAAAAACTCTCAAAGCAGGATTAAATTCAAATAAAACAGGTCTTATTATTAACTCATCAAGAAGTATTATTTTTACCTCCGCTGGAGAAAATTTTGCCCAAAAAGCTAGAGAAACCGCCCAAAACCTAAAAGACCAAATTAACAAATTTAGATAACTGCCCACATTGTCATTGCGAGAAATACCACGATAGTGGATGACGAAGCAATCTTTTTAACGTGTGTTATAATTAAATATGAATATGGAACAAAAAGTCGCTGAATTACTCCTTTCTATAAATGCCGTTTCATTTAGGTTTAATCCACCATATACATATACAACCGGCCTAAAAAGCCCAATCTACATAGACAATCGAATAATTCTTTCTTACCCAAAAGTTAGAGATCAAATAGTAGATTTCTATATCACTACAATCAAAGAAAAAATTGGTATAAATAAAGTTGAATGGATATCAGCAACAGCGACTGCAGCCATCCCGCAAGGCGTCTTAGTCGCCGATAGATTGAAAATACCCTTGGTCTATGTTCGCCCAACAACCAAAGCATACGGAAAAGACGGAAAAGTAGAAGGATATCTGGAAAAGGGTAAAAAGGTACTCATTATCGAAGACCACATCTCAACCGCCACGAGTGTCGTCGGCAATGCACAAGCCATCCGCGAATTAGGCGGAATAGTCAAATACTGCATAGCTACCACGACTTACGAAACACAAAAATCCACAGAAAATCTGAAAAATGCAAGCATAGAACTCTTTTCACTGACTACCGCGAAAACAATAATCAAAACAGCCTTACAAAAAGGTCAAATATCACAAAAAGAAAAAAACTCTATCGACGCTTGGTTCCAGGATCCTCCGAATTGGGCGCAAAAATTCGGTTTTGCCTAAACGCTGTCATTGCAAAATTATCACCTCTTACGTCTTATTTATTCCCGCTATGAAACGCCTTATGCACATCCCGCAATTGCTTATTGGTAATATGTGTATAAATCTGTGTTGTCGCGATATTCTTATGCCCCAGCATCTCCTGCACAGATCGCAAATCCGCACCATTTATCAATAAATCAGTAGCAAATGAATGCCTTAGCGTATGCACGGTGGCATCCACTGGCAATCTGGCAAGCCGGACATATTTCTTCACAATTCGCTCTATACTTCGAGCCGTCAACCGCATTTTCTCACCGGTATCATCCTCAATCACTTTTCCGCTATAACGAATAAACAACGGCTTAAATCCATCCTTCCGGAAAGACATATATTGTCCTATCCATTCTGCTGCCCGGTCTGAGACGAAAACAATCCTTGCTCTGCCTCCCTTACCGATTACACCAAACTCCCGCCGCTCCAAATTTATTTGTTCATGATTCAATTTTACAAGCTCTGAAACCCTAAGGCCAGTCGAAAAAAGAAGTTCCATAACTGTCCTATCCCTCGCTCCTACTTCAGTCGAAGTATCCGGCATAATAACAAGCTGCTCTATTTGCTCCCGTTCCAAAAATTTCAGACTTCGGCTCTCTGTTTTTGGTAAATCTATTTTTGATGGCTCTAATGTCTTAATATCATTTTTTATAAGAAAACGTAAAAAAGATCGTAATGCGATCACATAATAATTTTGCGTAACTTTTTTTAAATTTTTTCCTTTCCCGTCAGCGCAATTTGAAAGATAAACCCTGTATCGCCGTACAATCGCCAAATCCAAATCACCAATCGTTTTATGCGGCAAAGTAGAAGAAAACCATTCCGTAAAAACCTCAAGATAATGCCTATAATCCCTAATAGTCAATTTTGAGCAGTTCTTCTCAATCTCCAAATATTCAAAAAACTGATTAATTAATTCAGGCAGAGAGGCTTGCATGTGTCTAATGTAGCTAATCACAAGCCACAAAGTCAATACTTATTAACAGTTATTAATTATATTTTTGATCTTTGATATTTGATCTTTGATATTTTTAACCCTCCCCTCGACTTATTTTATAGGGGA
>JAHIGH010000179.1 GCA_018900295.1 Patescibacteria group bacterium
CATAGGTTTATTTAGCGCTTATTTTCAATAATGATTATTTTTATTATAAGACACATTGCTATTGCATTTTTCCACTTTTCCCTATACACTACTACAACTACAAAATAATATATATATAAAAATATGAAAGTTGAAATAATCGTTAATAATTTAATTGGAAAATTATCTTTTCTTAATCATGCAATATCCTCCAAGAGCCAACTGCCTATACTACTTAATCTTCTTATTGAAACAAAAAAGGGTAAGTTGAAACTAAGTAGTACTGATCTTGAGATAGGGATAGAAACTTATATTCCGGCAACTATTCTTGAAGAAGGGGGAATTACCATACCAGCAAGAAATTTTATCGAACTTATTACTTCTATTTCTGATACAACAATAACAATGCAAACTTCACAAAATAATCTTGAAATAATAAGTAAAAAAACCAGGAGTGTGTTTCAAACCATACCGTATGAAGATTTTCCTAAATTATATGACGAACGCGGGGAGTTGATTGCAGTTATAGAAGAAAAAGATTTAAGGAGAGATTTTTCTACGGTAGTTTTTTCCGCAAGTCAAGATAGTGCGCGCCCGGCATTATCAGGTGTTTTGGTAAAGAGAGAAACAGGAGGATTTTTACTGGTCGCGACTGATGGATTCCGCTTGTCATTGCAACATTATAAATTATCAGACACAAAAATAAGTACTGAAAAATCATTTATTGTTCCCGCGCGTGTTTTTAAAGAACTGCTTTCAATTAAAGAGGAAAAAAAAGAGATTGAGATTTATATAGTAGAGGGGAGCAACCAGATTCTTTTTCAACAGGGAGAAACGCTTCTTATAGGGCGATTGATCGAGGCAGAATTCCCAAATTTTGAAAAAATAATACCATCAGATTTTTCTTTGAGTATTACTTTTGACAGAGAAGAAATGTATAAAGCAGTTAAGATATGCTCGATTTTCGCCAAGGATAGCGCGAATGTTATCAAGCTTCATTTACAGAGAGACCACATAACCGTATCTTCACATACCCCGTCAGTCGGAGAGAATAAGGTTGACGTGGAGGCTGTATTAACAGGGGAGGAGAATGAAATAGCTTTTAACGCGAAGTATCTTTTGGATTTATTCAGTAATTTACAAGGGGACGAATTGGTTTTTGAGATGACAGGACCATTGAATCCCGGGGTATTTAAGATAAAAGGGGACACGTCATTTCTTCATTTAATTATGCCTATCAGGACAGGACAGTAGAAAAAAAATCTCAAGTCTCAAATCTCAAAAATCAAAACCACAATTCAAATCTTTAAAATTAAAAATAAAACTATATATCTAAAGAGATTGTTTCGTCGGCTTTAGCCTTCTCGCAATGACAGCTTTTTAGAAATCCGTGCATTCGGGAGGGAGGGAGGGAATTACCTCCGGTTCGCCGACTTTGGTTACAACACAACTTTTAATGATATTTGTTTCAGGAAGAATTGATTGAGTGTTGGCAGGAGATGTTTGAAAAATAACAGGTGTAATTATGGATTTTTCGGGGATAATTTTTTGAAAGACTGTCGGAGTGACTGATTTGTCGAAGACTTGCGAATTGCTTTCTCCGAGCACCTCATCGGGTATAGGATTGTACCCGATTTTTCCGAGTACCTTGCCTTTTAGTGTATTAATTATGTAGTTGTTGTCTTTTGTCGCTAATAAAGTGAGGGAAAGGGTTGTGTTTGTATTATTAATTGCAGCTATATTCCAGGTTACGGTATTTGACACAGGGTCGTATGTTGCCTGAGGCGCATTGACATACTCCGTTCCATCAGGAATTTGATCGGTGATGATAATATCCTCCGCGGCGCCGGGATAATTAACGGTAATTGTATAGTCAAGCCGGTCGCCAATTTTGGCAAAGATCGGTCCGGAGGCAGTGAGTTGAGCAGTGGCGGAAGTATTTAAATTACCCCCAAATAACGTTATTAACAATACGATAATTATAATGATGAATATAATAATGATTAGGACTTTCAATGAGACGAGCGAAGCAATTGTTGATCCTATGGCATACGCAGCTTGAGCGGCGGCGTATGCGGCCCTCGCGGCCCGAATAGTTTTTTGTGCTGTTTTTACGCCTTTTGTGGCCAGTTTTTTAGCCCCCTTTTTAAGGCCTTTAGCGCTTTTTTTAAGTTTTCCTGGGGCTTTGTAGGCTTGTTTTGTTTTATCTGCGAGTCTATTGGCGAAGGTTGGATCTTGGCCTGAATAACCACTTGAGGGCTCACTGTTTTCCTGCTGTTCTTCGTTTTGCGATGCTTGTTCTTCTGGATCCATATATGAATTAATAATTTAAGAGGAAATCTTTTTTAATACCCCTGTGGCGTGAGATTCCTCGACTCGTTCCTCGCTCGGAATGACAAAAACATGGAGGGCGAGTTAATTATATAGTAGCAGATTTTATTGTTTGGGGGGAAGGGGGGAAGATGACGAGAGAGGGGACGTCGGGGCAGTTGGCGTATTGGTGGCGGGGGGAGTGAATGGGGATGGTTGTGGTGGATTTGACGGCACTCCAGTCGGTGTGGACGGAGGGGTTGGTCCCGATTGAACCCCGATAGAATCGGGGCGAGTCGTGGATATGATGGGGCCTGGGGCACTATGAAAAGATGATGCGGGAACAGGATTGGTAGTAGTTGGCTTGGTGATTGGTTCATGTGTGATAGATATGGCTTTTCGGGCTTCTTGCCTTTTTAGGATCTCCATGGGATTGGAAGTAATTAATTCGTGTTCGAAGGGAGCGGCGAATGCTTTTATGGCAACATGGTTTTGACCGGCAAAGAAGAGTCCCTCTCCAACATCTGCTGAAAGGAGGAGGGCTTTTTCTCCTTCTGAGAGATAGAAGGTTTGAGCGATCATATCCACTTCGGCTGTGCCTTGTTTGAGAAGTATTTGGATAGAAGAATTAGTGAGTATAGCTTTGCCATAATCGGTTTTGATAAAATCCTCTACATCTTGAGTAGCCGTAGTTAGCCCAAGGTAGTATTTTCTGGCGCGTTTGGCAATAGAATACACAAATGAAGCGGAGTCTTCATATTTCATCATGTACCAGGCTTCATCGAGAATTAAGAGGCGTTTTTTGAGATTTTTTTTGATCTTGGTCCAGACAAAGTCAAGAATGATATGCATCGCAATTGGACGAAGTTCTTCTTCAAGATTGCGAATAGAGAAGATGGTCAAGCCATTTACAATATCGAAATTGGATTGCTGGTTGAAAATACCAGCCGCGCTTCCTTTGATAAATTTTTCGAGGCGATAGGCGAGGTCTCTGGCAGGAGCGGTTTCATAGCCAAGAAGTATTTTATATAAATCTTCCATGAGGGGGGGTGTGCGTTTTTGTGTGTCAGGGTCGGTTGTAATACCCTTTTGGCGATAGGTTTCTATTAGCGCACGATCCAGAATAGCATCGTGTTCAGGATCCATCAAGCCCATAATGATTTTGAGTAATCCATGAAGAGAAAGAATTTTTTGGCCGAGTTCGTTCTCGCCCTCTTCGTAGACTTCTGACATATCAAATGGATTTATTTTTATGGATGAATTAGATGAAAAATCTACAACTTCTCCACCTACCTCAGGAGCAAGCGTGCCATATTCTCCTTCCGGGTCAATTACAATAATATCAGCCCCAAGCATATACTGACGTAAAATTTCAAGCTTTATCAGATAAGATTTTCCCGCACCTGATTTTCCCAAGACTACTTCGTTGGCATTTTCTAAGGAGAACCTATCGAAGATAATCAGCGATCCATTTTGTTGGTTTACTCCATACATGACTCCTTTGTTTTGCGTAAGGACCGCGGATGTAAAAGGAAAGGTTGAGGCAAGGGAGCTTGTGTCCATATTTCTGGTGATAAACAGACGATCTTGTCCCATGGGAAGAGTTGACTTGAAGCCGTCTTCCATTTGCAGAGTTGCCATTTTACCCGTTAGCATAAGAGAGCCGAGTGTTGTTTGTAATTCTCTGGTTGCTTGTTTGAGCTTTTCGGGTTCTTCTGATGAGATAGTAAGATAAAAAGAGAACTGGAAGAATCGTTCTATGCCTTTGGCCAGTTCTTCTTGCAGGCCAAGGGCGTCTTCCAATGACGCTTCGACTGTAGGATCGGCCGGCTTGCCTTGTTCGGCATCGGACTGGATAGTTGCCTGCATTTCGGCAATTTTTCTTTTTAAATCAGCCAGTATGTCTTTTGTTGATGTCGGATAGCAGAACATGGAGATATCAAGCGTGTGATCATAGTCAATGATAGGCTGCAGCCAGCCCGGGGATACATATCGGGGGTATCCGGCTATAAAAAGCGTTGCGTAATAAGTATTACTTACACGGATATAGCGGAAGTCGACTTCGACTGATGATGGCGCAATGATGTCAATGATTGACATGAGTCCTTTTTCCAGGACGCGCAAGCTTCCTGTTTTTCCGGGGCGCAAGACTGCATCCTGCTTTATAGATGGCACTTTCTTTTTTAGCGACGGAGGGAGTGTCTTGGGAGCGGTTGCCGGGTACAAGTCTGCACCCGGTTTTGCAGGATTTTGCGGTGTTTGTGGTTGAGCCATCTCAGTCAGTTTATTTGATTTTTTTAGAAAGGGCAGTGACATATTTATGGTTTGTTCCCGCTAATGAATGATGCATTTATGCCATTAACAATTTGTTCTACGTGAAGCTCTGTCTCTTCGTTATAAATAATGTAAAAAAGGCTTATCAGATCTTCTTTCTCTAATATTTTTGCTGACATGGCGAATTTTTGTAATTGTATTAATATGGAGTCAGCTTTTGACCGCAGTGATTTTTTGGCGGCTTGAGTATTGGCTTCAACTTGCGATATTCCTTTTTGTGAGGCATGAGCTACTCCGCTTACTCCTGTTTCCAGCGGGGAGTAGCGGATAATGATGTAAAAGGATTTATTCAGGACAACATTTACAGTTACCATTTCATGGACGAAGCTGCGATATAATTTGATGTGATTTATTAGTTGGGGTATTTTGATTGTTTTTTCTACATCATCTAATGTCTTTAAATAAGAGCTAATATCCATGCGTTTGTTACGGACTAAAATTTGGATAGGAAAGGATAGGGAGTTGAGAAATGCCGCATATGAGAAAATTTTTGTGTCTTGTTCCCTTTGAGATAAAAGCGCAAAATTATTGGCAGTTATTTCGATAATCATACACGCATTTCCGTCTTGAAGAATTACAACATTATCTGTAAAATCGACGACCTCGGTAAATTTTTGTGTTGATGAGTGTACTTTTTGCATATTAATTGAATAGAGCTTTTCTTAATTCTTCACGGGCGTCGTGCGATATTATTTCAATTGGCAGCATGATTTGTCCGTTGGCATTTATTTGAATTACGTCAAATGCGTGTTGTTTTTTCGGATCTTCCAATTCAATTGTGTAGACTCCGTTTGCCAGGGGCGTTGCCGAGGCGAATTGTCCTAATGGATTGGCCTTGAAGGCGCGGACAGGATTACCATCTTTGTTTTTTACTTCGACAAGAATGTTGGGAAGGATATTGTTTCTAGCGTCTTTGATAATGCCGATAATGATATTTGGAGTATCTGATACATGGGAGAATCCGGCGCTTTTTATCATATTTTGGGGGATGTTGCGAACATGCGCTACATCGGTATGCGGCATAGGCGATGTTTGCGGTTTTTGCGCGGAAAGCTGAGTTCTTAGCTTTAGCAGCTCTTGTTCAACCTGTCCTTTTTGCGAGTGTATATCCTGAATTTGCGATTGCAATAAAAGCATTTTTTGATTACTGTTCTCTTGTCTTGCTATTGCCAGTTGTTGCTGTAAAAGTTCTTCTTGCCGGACTAGTGATTGCGATCGCGCAGCGGGAGTTGATGGCGGATTTGAGAC
>JAHIGH010000180.1 GCA_018900295.1 Patescibacteria group bacterium
ACACCGACAATTGGTATAGAAAGAGCAACGGTAAATGCCGATAAAACGATGAGAAGAATATTTATAAATTTTGTCGGGACGCCGCTTAATTTTGCCGCTTCTTCATCAATAGTTACGTACACAAGTTCTTTATAAAAGGCAATAATTGCAGCTATAACCAATATACCAAGAACGGCAATAATATAAACATCAATTTGTTTTACCGTAGTAATACTTCCAAAAAGATAGCTAAATAAGTCAACTCCAAACCCACCAGCAAAACCAATAAGGACAATCGCGAGCGCCAGGCTTCCTGAAAGAAAAATAGAAAGAGCCGATTCGCCAAATATTCTTTTACTTATTCTTAATCGTTCAATGGCTATCGAAGAAACAACCGCCGCTATGACTGCGGTGATCAGCGGGTTAACTTTCAGGAGAAGCCCTATCGCAACACCGGCAAGGGATACATGAGAAAGGGTATCGGCAATAAGCGAATAGCGCCGCAAGACAAGAAATATACCAATAAGCGGAGCAATAACGGCAATAATAATTCCCGCTTCAAAGCCCCTGATCATAAAACTGTATTGGAATAAATCTAACATAAAGTTATAAATTCAAAAATCAAAAGTTATGCCACTTTTTAATTTTGAATTGTATTTTTGACTTTTGCATTTTAACTTTTGAATTATTATTAGTGATGGAGACCTCCTTTCCCAATGAGCTCATGGAAGTACGCGCCTTTTAAGAATTCCTCCGGATTTCCATAATAAACGATTGTTCTATTTATATACACAAGCTCTGTTGCCTCATGGGCAACAACATCTAATTCATGAGATGATAAAGCCAGTGTCAGATTCAAATCTTTATTTAGTTTTCTTAGAAACTCGTAAAATTGCTTTTGTGTTTTGATGTCTACGCCAACTGTCGGTTCGTCAAGAAAAATAACTTGCGGCTGCGCAGCAAGCGCGCGGGCGATAAAAACACGCTGTTGCTGGCCGCCTGACAAATCGCCAATTTGTCTATTTTTAAACCCAAGCATATCTACCTGTTGCAGGGCAAGCAGTGTTTGTTCTTTGTCTTCTTTTGTGGGAAAATGAAATAATCCTCTTTTTCCATATCTCCCCATTGCTACTATTTCTTCAACTGTTGCCGGGAAATTCAACTCAATATGCGCCCTCTGCGGAACGTAACCGATTTTTGACCAATCTTTGAATTCTTTTACATCTATACCGAAAAGTTTAATAGTACCCTTATTTGGTTTTAAAATTCCGAGCATCAATTTAAGAAGCGTAGATTTTCCTCCGCCGTTGGGACCGATAATACCTACGTAATCACCTTTATGGATTTCTAAGGTAACATCTTTTATAACTTCTTCTTCCGTGTAGGAAAAGCAAACTCTATTGAGTTCAATGATTGTATTGGTATGATCTATGTGATTTTGCATAATTTATTTCGGTTCACATCCTAAAGCTATTTGCAGGTTCTTCAAATTATTTTCCATGACGGTGAAATAATTTTTCCCTTGCTTTATATCATCATCTGAAATTCCTTCAATCGGGTCAAGGACTAAAGTCTTCGCGCCTATTTCATTGGCAATAGTTTCAGAGAGTTTGGGGCTCACCAAGCTTTCAAAGAAAATATATTTTACATTATGCTCCTTTGCGAATTTTACAATGTCTACAAGCTGCTTGGCCGATGGCTCCTGATCGGGGGAAAGCCCTGAGATCGATACTTGTCTTAAGCCATACGCATCGGCAAGATAAGCGAATGCGGCATGTGAGGTAATAAAGTCTTTCTTTTGGCAGTTTGAAAGTCCTTGCTTGAAATCGGTATTTAACTTATCGAGCTTTGCATTTAGTTTTTTTGCGTTGTCCTGAAAATATGCAGTATTTTTGGGATCGATTTTTTCAAATCCATCTTCAATATTTGCAACTTCCTGTTTGACAAGGATCGGATCAAGCCAGATATGCGGATCTTTTATTTTTTCCCCTTCCTCTGTTATGTCTTTTGTCAGCAATCCGGCGCCCGCTGTTATTACTTTGACTCCTGTTCCTTTGAGATTGTCTTTTATCTTATCTCCCCATGCTTCAACCACGCCATTAAGGACAAGCATGTTGCTGTTTTCAATTCGGGCTATGTCCCGAGTCGATGGTTCGTAGTCATGCGGCTCGACACCCACGGGAGTAATGTTCCTCACGTCTGCTTTGTCTCCTCCAATTTGCGACGTAATGAAATATATTGGGTAAAAAGAGCCAAAAACCTGCAGTTTTTTATTTGCTACAGACGTATTGTTTTTTGTTGAGTTTTTATATGCAAAACCTATTACTACCGCAATAAGTAAAAGCCCAATGATAAATACAGTATATTTATTTTTCATATTTTTATTAATTCTGCCTGTCTTTGCAGCTCTCACAGAGACCGTAAAACTCTAAAGCGTGGCTGGTAACGAGAAAGCCCTTTTTCTTTTGAATATCTTTTTCAAGTGCCGGAATGGCGCAATAAGAAAAGTCTTCTACCTTCCCGCAATTTTTGCAAATGAGATGGTGATGATCTTCACGACTCGCCAATTCGTAACGGAATTTTCCTTCGTTAAACGATATTTGCCTGGTGATGCCTTTTTCTGTAAATATATTCATGATCCGAAATACCGTCGCGGCATCGGAAGAAACATTTTGTTTGTCAAGATAATTTTTTATCATCTGAACGTCAACCGGAGTAGTGGTGTTTTCAAGAAACTTCATAACTGCAATCCGGGCGGGGGTCGCCCGAAGGGCTACATCATTTAGTTCTAATTTACAGTCGTGTTTTATCTTAACTTGTGTCATAATGCGATTATATAGCATATGCAATAGATTTGCAAGTAGTAAAATATCTATGATATATGTTCATGAATCTTAAAGAAACTAAAGAGCCCCATTTGTTGGGACTCTTTAGTAATGTATTGTGTAAAATGCCGCCAAAGGCATTTGGCCTACCCGCCTGTTCTCAAACATAAGTGGCAAATGTTAAGTCGGGCGGGCCAAATGACTTTGAATTTATGCTGCAAGTCTTGCGGCATCCTCCTTGCTTACAATTTTGAATAGCTTGGTGCCATTCATTTCAGCTTTGGCGGCTTTCTTGCCATTTTTCATGGTAACCAAAGTTACTTTATCATCAGGCACGTCAACGGCCTGCCTCGTTTTGACGTTATAAAACTTCATTGATCATCACCTCCTCTCGGTATATTTTTGCATTAACAATCTATAGGTTTCATCGTTTCACAACAAACTCATGTCCTCTTCTAAAATAATCATCACAGACTTGAAGGGGGAATATTTTCTTACAAGTAATTTTATAATGTTGAATTTCAAGCTTCTCCTGCCAGTGATTTAGGGCAAAAGGTATTTTGGAGTCGCTCATAATTGCAATAAACTTGCATTTAGTATATGCAACTTGGTTGCGTTTGTCAAGTAGCGAAAAAAACAATTCGTGTAGATGGTGATTTTTTATGTTAATTTTCGTCTATGGAGATGAAAGTAACCCTACTGCCTATGTAAGAAAGTCTGCCCGATAGAGTAACGTTGTTTTTTTTGCTTTCTGTACGGTGAAGAGGTAATATAAAATGATAATGGCTATTTCTTATTAACCCAAAGGTTAGATAAATTATTTGTATATAATGCCGTGCCAAACCAAACCCAGTTTTGGTCATAGTAGTTATTTTTATCTCCCCAGTATCCCTCTTTATTCCATTGTGAAAGGATCTTTTTTTTATAAATCTCGTCAGCTATTTTTTTATCAGTTATAGTGAAAAATGCAAGCTGTGTTCCATAATGAGATAGTGATTCTTCATTATTCACCATTTTACCATCATGTGTGTAAGTTGAATAAATTTTTTGTTTTTCTGTCCATTCTTTTGGCCATATCGTCATCCTTTGTAAATAATTTAGTGCTCTTGAATCTTTATACCAAGTATAATCCAAAGCTATTCTCCATAAAGTTCTGATCGCATCATATGAATAACTTGATGCTTTTCCGTTAATGTTTTCAGCTATTAATACATTCCCATTTTTATCTATTGCACACCAATCAGGTGGTATATTGGCACTTGTATTGCTATCTATGTGCAGACTAGTACATTTATCAAGTAATTCATAAGATGTGTTTACAATTTGATCCCAATCATGCTCTTTATCAACTTCAGCAAACATACGATAGGTATAAGGAGAAAGATAAGAAGGATTAATTGTATATATTTTATTGTTTTTAGCTGATGCCCAATCCCCTGCAACAATAAACCTTTTTCCGTTTACTTCCACAGTCTCATATTTCCATATATCAGAAATAATTAGCTTTGCGAGATCTAAATATTCAGAGTCATGCCATTTATTAGATGCAAATAAAAGAGCTAATGCTATATCTTGGTCAGCGTCCGTTGCAGTTCCTTTATCAACTATTCCAATATTATTATTTTTGTAACCGTATAACCATGCAAAAAGATTACGATCTGATAGGGACAAACTATTAATTGTCCATAATAAAACATTATCAAATGTTTGTTTGTCATTTATATATATAGCACGAAGGAGTGCGTAGGATTGTCCCTCAGAGGTCGTAGGTCGCTCTATATCACTAGTAACAACTCGTCCCTGATTAGTAATGTAATCTTTTTTATAATCTTTCCAACTTAATGAAAGTATAGCTTTTGATGTAAGGTCATTTATGGAATTTGTTTGTACTATTCCTATTCTTCGCTCCTGCTCATCGGGTTGCCAGTTAGTTAAGGAAGTATTAATTGAAGGTAGTTCTTTTATATTAAGGTTGTTCTCCCATGCGTACTCTCTTAATTTATCCTCATTTATCTTTAAGATTGTGTAGCGGTTATTATTCAGCACAACATTATAAAAAGCATAAATTTCCTCCTTGCCAAACCATTTTTTACTTATTTCATCTCGTTCCTTAGCCCAACCACCAATTTTAGGATTAAACATGACTATATAACGAGCATAGAGCCATGGTTTTTCAAGAGTTTTTTGCCAGTAAATATAATTACTCTCTTGAATCAGATTGAAAATATCTGTGTCTATAGAATTCACGAAAACATCGCTTATACTTCGAGTAATTAAGATTTTTCCTCCGTCGTAATTATTCTTTAATGCATCAACTGCTTCAAAAAAAGCTCTGTCTCGTTCCCCGTAGTATAGGAAATCATAATTATTTTGATCGATAGATTTTGCTGTTAACATATTAACGCCATAAAAAATGACCAATAGGATTGCTATTAAAGAAATTATTTGTTTAAAAAATAATTTATTAAATATTCTTTCTTTGAGTAGTATCCCTAAAGTCAATGCAGGTACAACCGACCCAAGGAGTACAAAAGAGGTACCATAACGAGTGTTTGTAATGATGTAGGGAGGAAGTTCTTTTACATAGATTACTGCACTCCCTTGATATAAAGATAGTAGGTAAAAAGCAGGAGTGGCAACAAGTATAAATAAGGATAAGTAATTGAGGTTTCTCTTAACTATTGATGTTATGAATAACGATAATAACGATAATAATGAGATTATTCCCAGAGGTAAGCCAAAATTGTCTATTACTGCCTGCCCGTAGTAAATAAATGTATTTTTTATATTATGCTCACTTGGTAAAAACGAACCCCCCCTATGTGTTGTTGAGCATAAGCAGACCAGTTACCACGAGCAAATGCAAGAGGATCTCCTAAAAATACGGTATTATATGCAAGATCTATTGCTATTCCAAATAAGCCTAAAAAAAGAAAGACTATCAAAGTCGCTTCTAAATGTCGCATACCCTTTCTAAGGAATAAATATTTCAGAATAATTATCCCTGCAATTACGAAGGGGAAAATAAAACCATCGAATCTGGTCAGGACTGCCATAGTAGAGAAAAATGCAGAAGCAAAAAGATAGATTACCCTTTCTTCTTTCACCCATCGGCAGACATAATAAAAAGTCAATACGGAGAACATTAAAAATGGCATCTCCATCAAAGGGCTAACCGCTAATTCAAGTATGTTAGGGTTTAAGGAGAATAAAAGTATGGATATAATGCTCGCAAAGTGTGATTTAGAAAGGAACAACACAGATTTATAGAGGAATACAGTGGTGATAATAAAACAGATTAATACTGGAATTGAGCCAGCTAGACCACTATGCCATAAGAAATCGTTCCACACAAAAGGGATGATGATAATCTGAGTAAAGGGTGGCCAGGAACCAAACTGCGATACACCAGGAGTTAAACTATCAATAACTTGCCTTGCAATATTAAGATGGGCATTCTGATCAACAAGCACAGTAATAAGGTGGTTGGAATAGAAGTAAAATGTAGCTAGTAAACCTACTACAAGACTGTATAAAATAACCAATTTTGTTGCTTGTTTTTTATAAAAAGATTGAACTGTTGAAATAGATGTAATAACTTTATCTTTCATTTAATTGGCCTCTACTGGTACAATGCTATAATTCTTTTTGAGTAAATGTTCGCCATGGTTTGTTTTTTCCCAATGGTAGGGGTTTAAGATTATTTGTATTAGCGCTCTTACCGTAGCTATAGCTAACAAAATCCAATAAACGGATGAAAGAAGGCTGTACTTTACCATTGAGTATCTTTTTCTTTTATATGCTCCAATAAGATTAAGCCATGTAAACATAACATTTCCTAACACAAATGAGATAACTGAAAGATAAAGTATCGGTCCAGGAAAAAAGCTTTGAATTAAAACTGAACCTGTTATGAACCACCCCAACAAAAGTATCCAATAAAAAAGATTTAAAATGTTGATGATTACTGTCCCAGGAACTGTGAATAAGAATCCAAGTAGATTACTCCAACCGCCGATCTCATTTTTAAAACGGAGAGGGTGCCTTAAATGTACAATGCTTGTTTGGATAAATCCCTTCATCCATCGCGACCGTTGCTTCATCCAGTCATTTAAATTACTTGTTGCTTCTTCTTTACTGAACGAATTCAGAATTTCTGTTTTGTATCCCTTTCTATGTAATCTAATACCTATATCACAATCTTCAGCGACATTATATGGATCCCAAGCTCCAATTTTTTCTAAAATAGACCTTCTGAAATGCGTACTATGTCCTGATAATGGGATGGGATAACCCATTTTTTGAAGGCCAGGTAGAAACAAATCATAGTAAAAAGAAAACTCTGCGTTGAACAGCCTTGTGATGATGTTCTGATTAGCGTTATAGTGATCTAGCCTTGTCTGGAGACATCCAATATCTGGATATTTTTTAAAGGCAAGGTATGCCTTTTTGAGCTGGTCGGAGTCGGGAATTATCTCTGCATCATAAATAACCACAAACTCTCCTTTTGTTTGAGGAAATGCAACATTAAGAGCTTTAGGTTTTGTTTTAGGCGTAACGTTAGGAAGAATCAATATTTTGAAGTATGCTGGCAGATTAACCTTTTTAATCGAGTCTATAGTTTTGTGGTCATACTCTTCTAGGGTAATGATTACATCCAATTTATCCTTTGGATAATCAATTGCTGTTATTGCTTCAATAATTTGAGATATTACTTTTTCCTCTCGCAATAAAGGTATAAGTAATGTGTAGTTTGGAAGATCGTGTTCTTTAACTGAAGCAATTTCTTCATCAGTAAATGAGATCAATGGTTGCGAGATGGCCTGCCAGACCACTAAGAGTTTAAAAATCATCAGTCCAAAATAAAAAAGAGCAATAGAGGCAGAGAGCGTTATTAAAATAGGAATACCCAAAAGGTTTTTTAAACCAATTACAAAAACTGATAATACTAAAACGAGAAGTATAACTAAGGAAACAGTTTCAATATAAATATGCTTCTTAACGCTATGTCAAGTACCCATTTCTTTAGACAAACGCACAGAAGCTTCCTTTTTAATATAGTAATTTTTCCTAAATTGCACCGGACTCATATTTAATGATGTATGTCTTCTTTTATTATTGTAATAATACATTGTTTGATGAATTG